>DATBVX010000189.1:0-8687 GCA_036515135.1 Steroidobacteraceae bacterium | reverse complement strand
GACGGCATTTGGTGCGCGCATCGCGCAGACGCTCGGCTGGCAGGCGCGCGTGCCGGCGATCAGCGATACCGTCACCATCTGACGCGAGCCCCGCCGTTCACCAGATGTAGACGCGCTCCTCGGGCTTGAGGTACAGCTTGTCGTCCGGCTGAACGCCGAAGGCCTCGTACCACTCGTCCATGTTGCGGACCGGCCCGTTGACCCGGAAGTACGCCGGGCTGTGGACGTCCGAAAGCACGAGCTCGCGAAGCAGGCCGTCGCGATACTTCGCGCGGAAGATCTGCGCGAATGACAGGAAGAAACGCTGCTCGCCGGTAAGTCCGGCCAGCAGCGGTGCTTCTTTGCCCTTTAGTGAAAGCTGGTATGCCTCGTAAGCCATGTTGAGGCCGCCCAGGTCACCGATGTTCTCGCCGATGGTAGCCTCACCCTTGACGCTGAGCCCGGGCAATGCTTCGAACGCCGAATACTGCGCAATGAGCGTCCTGGTCCGCGCCGTGAAAGCCTGCGCGTCCTTTTCTGTCCACCAGTCCGCGAGAGAACCGTCGGCGGCAAACTTGCGACCCTGATCGTCGAAGCCGTGGCCGATCTCGTGACCGATGACGGCGCCGATTCCGCCATAGTTCACCGCCGGGTCGGCATTCGGGTCGAAGAACGGCGGTTGCAGGATCGCGGCCGGAAACACGATCTCGTTGTTGAGCGGATTGTAGTAGGCGTTGACCTGCTGCGGGACCATGCCCCATTCGGTCTTGTCGACGGGCTTGTCGAGGCGATCGACCTCGTAGTTCCACGCCCAGCGCTGTGCGCGGTGCACATTGCCGATGAGATCGCTCCGGCGCACTTCAAGCGCCGAGTAATCCTTCCACTTGTCCGGATAGCCGATCTTGGTGACGAAGGTCGCGAGCTTCTCCTGCGCGCGCTTCTTGGTGTCGGGTGTCATCCATTCGAGCGCCTCGATGCGGATGCGCAGCGCGCCGAGCAGGTTGTTGACCAGGTCCTGCATCTTCGCCTTCGCGTCCGGCGGGAAGTACTTCTGCACGTAGACCTGGCCCACCTGTTCGCCGAGGGCGTCGTTGACCTGGTCCACGCCGCGCTTCCAGCGCTCGCGCTTCTTCGGCTGATCGCGAAGCGTCTGGCCGTAGAAAGCGAAGTAGGCATCGTCAAATCGTGCCGGCAGATATTTCGCGTGATCGCTCAGGTAATGAAACGTGAGATACGACTTGAGGGTCTCCAGCGGGGTGGCATGCATGAGCTTGGCGATGTCCTGGATCGCCGTAATCTCCGCTAACACGAACTTCTCGCGTTTTGCGAGCCGCCCCGCATCCAGGAATGTCTGCCAGTCGAAGCCCGGTGCCTGCGCCAGGACTTCCTCACGCGACCGCGGGTTGTAGATCGCCTCCCTGTCGCGCTGCTTCTCGATCGGCCACTGCGCGTGCGCGATCTGCGTTTCCAGATCCATGATCGCCTGCGCATCTGCCTTGGCGTTCGCGTCGCCGCCGAGGGTGAGCAGCTGTTCGATGTATGCCAGGTACTTCGCGCGAATGTCTTTCAGCTTGTCGTCGTCCTCGAGGTAATAGTCACGATCCGGCAAGCCGAGACCCGCCTGGAATACGTAGACGTTGTAGACGTTCGGATCCTTGAAGTCCGGGTAGAAACCCATTGCGAACGAAGAGACGAATCCCTCTGTCCCCATCAGCCGGGCGACGTCGGTGCGCGATCGCGCGTTACGGATCCGCTCGAGATCGGGCTGCGCGGGCTTGAGACCCGCCGCCTCAATGGCAGCCTCGTCCATGAAGCTCGCGAAGTAGTCACCGATCTTTTGCTCCGGCGACCCCGCTGCGGGCTTCTTCGCCGCCGCCTCCTCGATGATCTCGCGCACGCGTTTCTGTGAAAGCTCATCGAGCACCGTGAAACTGCCGTAGCTCGCGCGGTCCTCCGGGATGACGAAAGTGTCGTACCACGTGCCGCCGGCGTAGGCGAAAAAGTCGTCCCCCGGCTTCACGCTCAGCTTGCGCGTAGTGAGGTCGAGACCGAACTCGCCGATCGATGGCGCTGCGGCCAATGAGGCGGTTGCGGCTTCCGCCGCCGACACCGAGGGCGATACAAGCGGCGCCAGGAGCAAAGCGGCGGCAGACAGACTGGATACCAGGCTGGAAGATCTATGCAGCACGGCGGGTCTCCTCACCCATTTCAAGGCTGCGAAGCGTACGTGAAATCGTCACCAACGGCGCCACTCAGGCTTTCGTCAGCGTAACCGCGCGGAGGGTCACGATTCTGTGGAGGATCGAACCGCGGCTGCGGCCCAGCCACGGGCCGGCGGCCGATGCAGACGGCTCTCGGGGATCAACGTGCGCATGCGCCGGGCGAAACTGCGCAAACAGACCTCACCGTTGCTCAAGGGGCCGACCGTGTAGCTCATCGAGCCCATTCCCTCCTGCACCCGTTCGATCAGCTTCTTGTCCTCGACATTGACGCGCCGATTGATGCGCCAATTGAGGTAGCGAGTCGCGCGCATCTCGCGCCGGCTGTCCGGATGCACGTAGGCGATTTCGCGGATCAGCGTTTCGGTCGACGAGACGGGCAGGAATTGCATGAAATCGATCTGGTCCGGATAGATGTCGAAGGCGACGTTCGGCCAGAACTTGAAGTAGGTCCACAATCGCTGCCGTTCCGGCGGCAGGTGATCGACCTTGGGCAAGAGCTTCTGGTACATGCGCTCCGACCAGGCCGACGAGGGGGTTTCGCGCAGCGGTCCCCACATCTTGTCCACCCAGGGCTGCGCCTCGATGCCGTAGCCGTCGCCGAACAGGCGCGTCAGCCCTGGGTGCGCCACGGTGATGTGCAGGCCGTCGGAATAATTGTCCGCGACGTTTTTCCAGTTCACCGAGCGCGATCGCAGAGTCACCCGTCCCTGCGGCACGAGCGCTTCCATCTTGTACGCCGCGAACTCATCGATGTAGGGCGCGGCCATTTCGCGCACGCTGGGCAGTCCCGGCGCCAGGCGCACGAAGATGAACCCCATGAAGATTTCCTGTTCGATCGGCACCAGGCCATGCCGCGCCATGTCGAGTCCGGGGAACGAGCTGCGATGAGGCACGCCGACCAGCCGACCATCGAGCGCATAGGTCCAGGCGTGATACGGGCAGGATATGCGCCGCCCACAGTGCCCTTTCGATCCATCGAGCAAGCGCGAGGCCCGGTGGCGGCAGACGTTGAAGAAACTGCGCGGCAGACCGTCGTCGCCGCGGATCGCGACCAGCGGCTGACCGAGAAAATCGAGGCTGTGGTAGTCGCCGGGATTGGGGATATCGTTTAAGTGGCAGACGACCTGCCAGCTGGTGCGGAAGATCGTCTGTTTCTCCCGCTCGAAGAAATCGAGGTCCTGGTAGATCCAGGCCGGGAGGCTCACTGCGTCCTCTTCGGCGCGCGCCTCGGCGACGGAACTCAAGGACTTGCGAAGGCTCAGATCACTCACGCTACAAGTAGAGCAGCAAAGTGGCCCTTGTTCAAACAGGACGGATGAAGCGGCTGCAGTTCGCACGTAAGATGGTTTGCAGCACACATGAGTAACTGGGCGTTTCCCGATCACCTGCAGCCGCAGTCGGACGAGGTGCAGTTCGACCTCGATGCCGCGTTGCGTTCAATGGTATTGCTGCGCGCGGAGGTCCCCGAGGATGCCTTCACGGCCTCGGTGCTCGGGACCGAGCGCATCGGCAATGGCGTCGTCATCCGTCCGGACGGTCTGGTGCTCACGATCGGTTACTTGATCACCGAGGCGGAAACGCTCTGGCTCACGACCAGCGATGGCACGGTGGTCCCGGGACATGCGCTGGCCTATGACCAGGCGACCGGGTTCGGGCTGGTACTGCCTCTGGGCCAGCTCAACATGCCGGTCCTGCAACGGGGTTCGACCGCATCGCTCGAGGTGGGCGACGACGTCATCGTCATTAGTCACGGTGGCAGGCCACACGCGCTCATGGCGAAGGTCGTCGCCAAGCGCGAGTTCGCCGGCTATTGGGAATATGTGCTCGACGAGGCGATCTTCACGGCGCCCGCACATCCGCACTGGTCGGGCGCCGCGCTGCTGAGTGACGAGGGACGCTTGCTCGGGATCGGTTCGCTCCTGGTTCAGGAGCCCGCCGGCGGCGAAACCGTCGATGCCAACATGTTCGTGCCCATCGACCTGCTCGAGCCGATCCTCGATGACCTGTTCACGACGGGACGTTCGAAGAATCCGCCGCGCCCGTGGCTCGGTATGTACACGACGGAGATGCAGGGCAATCTCGTGGTCAGCGGTCTCGCGGATGGCGGCCCGGCGGACAGCGCCGGTGTGCGGCTCGGCGACCTCGTCATCGAAGTGGCCGGACGGCGCGTCACCGAGCTTGCAGAACTCTTTCGAACCATCTGGCGGCATGGCCCGGCCGGCGCAGAGGTTTCACTCACGCTGGCGCGCGGCAAGACGCAGTTGCAGGTCAAGGTCCAGTCCGGCGACCGCAACGACTATCTCAGGAAGCCGCGGCAGCACTGAGGCGCTTGGCCGCCGGTGACAACGGCCGCGCCGCGTCGCCGTACCCGCGCCACGCTCTCCCGCTCGCAATCAACGCCGGCACAGTGCGAATCGTGAACTGCCGCGGATCGAGACCGGGTCGTACCTGCGACCACGAAAGGGGCATCGAGACCGTCGCGCCGTCGCGAGCACGCGGCGACAGCGGCGCCACCGCTGTTGCCATTCGATCGTTGCGCAGGTAATCGAGAAAGATCCGACCCACTCTCTTGCTCTTTGCCATGGTGAGCACATAACGGTTCGGGGAATCGGCGGCCAACTGACGACACACTTCCTTCGCGAAGGCTTTCACCTGCGGCCACTGCAGCGAACGGAACTTGCGCCGCGCGAGAGGCGTGACCACGTGCAGACCCCTGCCGCCCGTCGTCTTGCAGAACGCGATCAGGCCCAGGTGCTTGAGCCGCTCACGCAGCTCCACCGCAGCGCGAACGATGTCAGCGAAGGCGACACCTGGCCCGGGATCGAGATCGAATACCAGTCGCCCGGGGACCTCCGGCTTTCCTGGCGCGCAATTCCACGGGTGCAGCTCCACGGCAGCACACTGTGCGAGGGCGGCGAAGGCCTCGAATTGATCAATCTGCAGGTAGGGCCTGGAATCGTGACGGACTTTGACGCGCGTCACCAGGCTCGACGTGCTTCGTATCGGGTGCCGCTGGAAAAACGTGGGTCCGGCAATGCCATCGGGCGCACGGATGAAGGAGCACGGACGACCGCGGATGTGCTCGAGCATCCAATCGCCGACCGCCTCATAGTAATTCCAGAGATCGAGCTTGGTGACTGGCACGCCGTCGCCGGCATGTGGCCACAAGGGCTTGTCCGGATTCGAAATCTGTACGCCCATACCGGTAGGTATTTTCACCGACGTCTTACGCGCTGCTACGAATGGCTGCCTTGGGCCATTGCGCCCATGATTGCGCGTGCCGCGCAAGCCCGGCATTCTTCCAGACCAAAAAGGCCCCAACATGCGTCCCATCCGTCGCATCCTCGTTGCCGTCAAAGACCCCAAAGCGAAGTCACTGCCGGCCGTCGCCAAGGCGGCCCAGCTTGCGCGTGCCACCGGTGCGGCGCTCGAGCTCTTCCATGCCATTTCAGATGCGGTGTTCATCGACGCGCTGGGAGTCGCGAACCGGTCTCTCGGCGAAGTCGAAGCGAGATCGACCGTCCGCTACCGCGGACAGCTCGAATCAGTCGCCGCTCCGCTGCGACGCCGCGGGATCAAAGTCAGCACCAGGGCGAACTGGGATTATCCCAACTACGAAGCGATCGTGCGGCGTGCAGCAACGATCAAAGCGGATCTCATCGTCGCCGAACGGCATGCGAGCAAACACGTGGCGCCGTGGCTGCTGCGATTCACGGATTGGGAGCTGCTGCGCCTGAGCCCGGTGCCGGTCCTGCTGGTGAAAAGCCCGCGACCGTATCGCCGACCGGTCATCCTGGCAGCGGTGGATCCCACACACGCTTTTGCAAAGCCGGCGCGACTCGACGATGAAATCCTTCGCCACGCTGGATTCCTCAAGGATGCCCTGCAAGGCAAGCTGCACGCCCTGCACGCCTATGTCCCGGTGCCGATCGGGATGGCCTCCGCGGAGCTGATCACACCAAACGTCTCGTTGCAGATCGAAGCGAACATCCGGGCGAAGGCACAGGTCGAGTTCGACCGTGCGCTCAAGGGAAGCAAAATTCCGCGGGCGCAGCGGCACCTGGTCGCGTCACACCCGACCGGCGCCATCGGGCCCGTCGCGGGCAAGATCCGCAGCTCGATCGTCGTCATGGGCGCGGTGTCGCGTTCGGGACTGAAGGGCGTCTTCATCGGCAACACGGCGGAGAGGGTCCTCGACGACCTCGCGTGCGACGTGCTGGTGGTGAAGCCGTTGCATTTCGCGAGCCAGGTCGCCCGCACGCGGCGCGGTGTCCGTCTGGTCGCCACGCCCCTGCCCGCCTGACCCCGGTCCGGCGGAGCGAGTGAATTCACCGGACTGTCGCATCCTGTCTGAGTCCAATGTGACGGAGTTGTCGCGCTTCGTCTGGGAGACGCGCTATCGGGATGGTGACGCGCGGCCACCCGAGAACAGCATCGCGGACACCTGGAACCGGGTGGCCGACGCGGTCGCCGCGGTCGAATCCGCACCTGCGCTCTGGAAGGAACGGTTTCTCGCCATACTACGTGACTTCCGCTTCCTGCCGGGCGGACGGATTCTCGCCGGCGCAGGCACCGTGCGCGAGGTCACGCTCTTCAACTGCTTCGTGATGGGCCTGATCGACGATTCGATCGAGGGCATTTTCGAGGCGCTCAAGGAGGGTGCCGTCACGATGCAGCATGGTGGCGGTGTGGGCTACGATTTCTCGACGCTGCGGCCGCGCGGAAGTCGCGCGCGGAGCTCGGGCACCATCGCTTCCGGCCCGGTGTCCTTCATGCGGGTGTGGGACGCGATGTGCGCGACGATCCTGTCCACCGGTGCCCGCCGCGGCGCAATGATGGCGACCCTGCGCTGCGACCATCCCGATATCGAGGAGTTCGTCGACGCCAAGCGTGCGCCGGAGGCGCTGCGCCACTTCAATCTGTCGGTCCTCGTGACGGATGCTTTCATGCAGGCGGTCAAAGACGATGCCGAATGGCCTCTGGTCTTTCGTGGCGACGTGGCTGCCGATGGCGGGCACGCCAGTAAGATCGTGCGCGCTCGCGGGATTTGGGACCGGATCTGTCACAGCGCCTACGATTGCGCCGAGCCTGGCGTGCTCTTCATCGACCGGATCAACGCCGCCAACAACCTGGGCTATTGCGAGCAGCTGAGCGCAACCAATCCCTGCGGCGAGGAACCGTTGCCGCCTTATGGTGCATGCAATCTCGGCTCGATCAACCTCACCGCATTCGTCATCGACCCATTCGCGTCGGGAGCGCGCTTCGATCTCGATGCAATTCGCGACACGGCGCGCGTCGCCGTGCGGTTCCTCGACAACGTCATCGAGACATCGAAGTTCCCCTTGTTTCGCCAGCGCGAGCAGGCCCGCCGCTCGCGGCGAATCGGTCTCGGCATCACGGGTCTCGCCGATGCGCTGGCCATGCTTCGCCTGCGCTACGATAGCGAGTCTGCCCGCAGCGCCGCTGCGCAGGTGATGCGAGTGCTGCGCGATGCGGCGTACGAGGCGTCCATCGCGCTGGCGCGTGAACGGGGTGCATTCCCCCACTTCGAGGCCGACGCCTACCTGCAGCGGCCTTTCGTCCGCGCATTGCCGCCCGAGATGCAGGCGGCCATCGCACGTCACGGCATCCGCAACAGCCACCTGCTGGCGATCGCCCCCGCCGGAACGATCAGCCTGCTTGCAAACAACGTGAGCAGTGGCATCGAGCCGATTTTCGGCGTCCACACACTGCGGCGCGTGCTGCATTTCGACGGGACCTACCGCAATTTCAAGACGACGGATTTCGCCTACGAGAGCTGGCGCGGCGGACAGCCGGCGCAGGCTGCCCTGCCCGACTTCTTTGTCGATGCCGATGACGTGGCCGCACGCGATCACCTCTTGATGCAGGCCGCGTTGCAGCCTTTTGTCGATGGAGCCATCTCCAAGACGATCAATCTGCAGCGCGACATGCCTGTCGAGGACTTGCCGGAAATCTTCGAGTCTGCTTTTGCACTTGGCCTGAAGGGTTGCACCGTATTCCGCGTGGCCACGCGCCCGAGCGTCATCGCCGAGCGCTGTGACCAGGACCCCGTCCGCGAGACCGATCGACCATGAGCGGCCTCCCCGCACCCTCCGGCGAACTCAACGAGATTCTCGACAGCCCGTCCTATCGATTGGCCGAGGAGGATTCAGCGTTCCTCGAGAGCGACGCGGCACGCTCCTCGCGTCTTGCACTCGAGTTCATGCGGGCAGACTTCTACCTGCGGCAGCATCACATCAATTCGACGGTGGTCGTCTTTGGCAGCTCTCGCGTCAGGTCATCCAACCGCTACTACGAGGAGGCGAGAATCCTCGGGCGCACTCTCGCGCAAGCGACCAACGGCAGTGATGGGCGCGACTTGGTCGTCGTGACCGGCGGCGGCCCTGGCATCATGGAGGGTGCAAACCGTGGTGCGGCCGAGGCGGGTGCACCGACGATCGGTTTCAACATCCACCTGCCGGTCTA
>DATBVX010000188.1:0-3696 GCA_036515135.1 Steroidobacteraceae bacterium | reverse complement strand
TAAAAGTACAAAAAACGTAGGTCCCGGACAGCCCGAAGCCCCGCCTAGCGCGGGGCTTTTTTTGCGTGGAATCGCACGCTCCTAGGCCGCGGCCGCCGACGAATCGCGCATCGGCAGGGTGATCCGGTATCGCGAGTACTTGCCGGGCTTGCCAGCCACTCCGATGCGCCCGCCGAGCCGATCGACTATCGACTTGACGAGATCCATGCCGACCCCGTGTCCGGCCGGTGCTTTGGTCTCTGCGAGCGCCGCGAACCCGGGCTCAAAAAGCAGTGCGACGAGCTTGCGGCCGTCGAGATGCCGTGCCTCCTCGCTCGTCACGATGCCTCTGCTCACTGCAGCTGCGCGAATGCGTTCGGCGGAGAATCCACAGCCATCGTCCTCGACCTGCAGGTGATAAGCGCTGTTCGATTTGTCGGGCTCGAGCTCGATGCGGATTACGCCGACTGCTGGTTTGCCACTGGCGGCGCGCTGCTCGGGGGTCTCGATTCCGTGCGCAACCGAATTGCGCGCCAGCTGGATCAGAATGCTCTTCACGTCACGGTGGTATTCCGCCGGAAGATGCTCCAGTCCATGCGTCTCGATGCGGATTTCCTTGCCGAGCTCTCGCGCGACGCGCGTGGAGAGATTCGATACCGTCTGCGCGATCGTATCCGGCGCTGGTCGCGGCGCTTCACTTGCAGCCGGCGGTGTTGCCGCATCCGGGGCGGCGACCGGTTCGACTGCTGCTGGCGCGTCAACCGGTTCGATCGGGTCCGCCGCTGCCTGCGAATCCTCGGCCACCGCGGCGTGAAATTTCGTGAACTCCGGAACCGCAATCGTCACGGTATCCGCCGGGTCCAGGGTCTCGGGCAGGTCAGCTGTCGAGACGAATGCCAAGCGCAGTGCCGTAATCCGCCCGATCAGCGCGCGTATCGCGCCGAAGTGCGTCAACAGTTCGGCGAGCTTGATCGGCAGGTCCAGCATGTCGAATCCGGACAGCTCTTTCTTGCCGCGCAGCGACTCGAGGTCGTCCTCGAAGGAGTGTGTTCTGGCCTCGACCGTCGGCAGACTCAACACGGCAGCGGAGATCCTGATGCCATGCACGGCGGTGAACAGTTCATGGATCTTGGCGCGAAATTCGGCATCTTCACTGGCCGGCTGTTTCAGAACGGCGTTCGCCTGGTTGATGGCCGCCTCGGCCTCCGCCAGGAACATCAGCATCTTGTCCGGCGCGACGTGCAGAATGCTCATCAGCAGATCCATCTGGACCGCGGCAGCCGCCTGGGCCTGCTGCAGCTCCAGTCGCAGGCGCACCGGCTCGGTGATGTCTGTCACTGCGGCCAGGATCCGGGCCGATTCGCCCTTCGTCGGGCCCTCGCGCCGGAAGTCGAACTTGAGATAGCGCGTCTCGAACGACTGGCCCTGGGCTCCGAAGTAAACCGCGACTTCCTTCAGTGGATTGCTGCTGTGAATGCTGTCATCAGCGAGGTGACCGCTCGCCAGCTGCCCCACGAAATCGAGGGCGGTCTTGAGCGTATTGCCGGTAACGATGTCCTGGAGCAGGTCCTTGAAACCCACGCCCGCGAAATTGTCGCGCCGCAGGACCTGCTTGAGCACGGGAGACTGTTCGGTGCCGATGACGAGATTGCGATCGAGCAGGAACAGGCCTTCGTTGATTGAGCTGAAAACGCCTTGCGTGTCACGTAGTGCGGCGGCGTCGGGCCGTTCTGTTCGCGCGACTGCGCGCTCTTCGTTGCCAGTAGCCCGCTCCGCAGCGTCGGGATGGCGTAGGAAGTGGTACACCAACACGGCGACAACCAGCATCCCGACAGCCAGCGCCGCAGCTTGCGCGACGTGCGCGAACGGGAAGTCCATCGACCCGAGCGCCTGACCCGCAAGACCGGCAAACAGCGCCAGAACAATCAGCACAGTCCGGAACCGGCCTGCCTGAATCGTTGTCATTTCAATCGCCTCACGTGACGACACGAGCTACAGCCGCTTGCTCTCCTTCGCGGCGAACGTCCCTTTAGGACCACGACCGTCAAGGGTCGGTAGTTTTCTCCTGCATAAGTAAAACGAGGTGACTGTTTTCACAGTCCCGTGCGCGTGCGCGCCGGTCTTGTTCAATCCGATAAGTTCATCACGCGGAACCTGTCCCCAAATGGCGACAGGTAGTGAAAAAGCCCTGAAAAGTCAGAGCCGCAGCGAATTGAGGATGCCGCGCGCCGCCTCGCGGCCTTCGAACACGGCGGTCACGACCAGATCGGAGCCGCGCACCATGTCGCCGCCAGCGAAGATCTTCGGGTGCGTGGTCTGAAACGGAAAGCCGTGATTGGCGGACACGCGCACGCGGCCGTTGGCGTGAAGCGCGATGCCAAACTCTTCGAACCACGCGGGCGGACTGGGGGTAAAGCCAAATGCGATGATCACCGCATCGGCCGCGACTAACTGTTCACTTCCCGGAACCGCTTCCGGAATTCGGCGTCCCCGCGGTCCCGGCGCGCCGAGTCGCGTCTGCACGAGCTTCACGCCCTCAACGCGATCGGTGCCGACGATCTCGATCGGCTGCGCGTTGAACAGGAACTCGACACCCTCTTCCTTGCTGTTCTTGAAATCGCGCCGTGAGCCCGGCATGTTCGCCTCGTCGCGCCGGTAGGTGCAGGTGACCGATTCCGCGCCCTGCCGGATGGCTGTGCGGTTGCAGTCCATGCCGGTATCGCCGCCGCCCAGCACCAGCACGCGCTTGCCGTGCATATCAATGAACTCGGTGTCCGCTTTCTCCAGACCCAGCTCGCGATTGACGTTGGCGATGAGGTAGGGCAGCGCCTCGTGTACGCCAGGCAGATCCTCCCCGGGGAAACCGCCCTTGACGTAGGAATATGTGCCCATACCGAGAAACACGGCATCGTACTCGTCGAGGAGTGTCTGAAAGCGAATGTCGGCACCGACGTCCGTATTCAACACGAACTCGACGCCCATCCCTTCCATGATCTCCCTGCGCTTCTCGACGACCTCCTTCTCGAGCTTGAACGGCGGGATTCCGAATGTGAGCAGGCCGCCGATCTTGGCATAGCGATCGAATACGACCGGTTTCACCCCGTTGCGTGCGAGGACATCGGCGCAGCCGAGGCCCGCCGGTCCGGCGCCTACTATCGCCACGCGTCTCCCGGTCGGCTTGACGTGCGAGAGATCGGGCCGCCATCCAGCCCTCAGTGCTTCGTCGGTGATGTACTTCTCGATCGCGCCGATGCTGACCGCGCCCAGACCATCATTGAGTGTGCAGGCACCCTCGCACAGGCGGTCCTGCGGACAGATGCGCCCACAGACCTCGGGCAGCGAGTTCGTGCGATGCGACAGCTCCGCCGCTTCGAACAGGTTTCCCTCCTGGATGAGCCTCAGCCAGTTGGGGATGTAGTTGTGAACCGGGCATTTCCATTCGCAGAACGGATTGCCGCAGGCGATGCACCGGCCGGCCTGCTGAGCGGCGCTTTCGACGTCGTACTGCGAGTAGATCTCGCGAAACGAGAGCAGGCGCTGCTCGACCGGCAGCTTGTCCGGTTCGCGGCGCGGAATGTCCAGGAACTGAAAGTGACGATTGGCCATTTGGAATGGATCGGTTGGCGGTTGGCGGTTGGCGGTTGGCGGTTGGCGGTTGGCGGTTGGCGGTTGGCGGTTGGCGGTTGGCGGTTGGCGGTCAGAAACTCCTCGTGCCCT
>DATBVX010000187.1:0-6472 GCA_036515135.1 Steroidobacteraceae bacterium | reverse complement strand
GTCTGATCGTGAACTTCCGCGCCGATGCGGATCTGGCTCCCTTCGGGCGCAAATTTGCTGGCGTTGGCCAGCAGGTTCACGAACACCTGGGTGAGCCGCGGCCCATCGCCGCTGACGGACGGAAGGTTCTCAGGGAGAGCGATGGCCAGCGACTGACCCCGTTGTGCCAGCAGGGGCCCGATGAGCTTCTGTGCTTCGGCGATGACCTCCGGCAGCTCGGTCGGCTGGCGGCGGATGCCGAGCTGCCCGGACTCGATTCTGACACTCTCGAGCAGGTTATCGATTAACCGCGTCAGGCGCAGCGTGCCGCGTTCGAGGGAGAGCACAAGTTCCGCGCGTTTGTCGACGGGCAGCGTCTGCAAGCCTTCGCGCAGCAACTCGATCGAAGCGAGCTGCGCGGCCAGCGGCGTGCGGAACTCATGCGAGATGTTGGCGAGCACCGAGTCACGCGCACGGCGCACGGCCTCGAGCTCGGTTTCATCGCGAATGACCTGCACCTGCAGGCCATCCACCATTGCCGCACTGGTGATGACCGTGACGCGCGGATTGCCCTCGGTGGGAACCAGGTGTTCGACCGCTCGTGCCGCACCTTCCGTTTGCGCCTGCAGGATCGGGCAACGCGTCCGGCACGGGCGTTCGCCGTCCTGCGGCTGAGGGTTCAGCACGTCGCCACAAAATCGACCGATAACTTCGTTGGCATCGACGCCCAGTAGCCTGGCCGCTTGCGGATTGACGTAGCGGATCATGCGATTGCGATCCACGGCATACACGCCCTCGACGATGCCGCTGAGCACGGCCTGTGCTTCCGCTTCTCGGCGCCGCAAGGTGCCCGTGAGATCGACGAGATTGCGGCGCATGTCTTCGAGCGTGCGCGCGAGCACTCCAATCTCCGCGAAACCACCCGTAGGAATCGTGGTCGAAAAATCGCCCTTGCCGAGGCGTATCGCGGCCTCGGTGAGCGCCCGGCTCGGTCCCGCGACCTGCTGGCCGAGCAGGATGCCGCCAACGACCGCGAGTACCGCCAGCACTAATGCCGTGATCAGCAGGCGCTTGACCAGACGCGCGACCGCGGTGTCGAGCTCGCCCGCCGGCAGGCGGGTTTCGATCAAGACGATCGCCTCACCGCTGGACGCAAAGACCGGGAAGCTGGCCGCGTACAGATCCAGCGATCCGATCCGGGCGAGAGCCGAGCGACCGTCGGCGAGACCGGCCGTGTGCAGCGCGGTGAAGTCATCCACCGGCGCCGCGGCGAAGCTGCGATAATCCACTAGCTTCACAGGGAGACCGACATGTTCGCCAAGCTGCTGCGCAAGCTTGTCGTCGAGCTGTCGCGCCACCAGGACCTTGACACCGTTGAGATTCTGGAAGGCGGCCGAGGCGCCGAGCACCGCGAGGTTCGGCGATCCGGGCGCCGCCAGGAAGCGTTCGCCCTGTTCCGCTTCACTGACGATTACGTCATCCCACGAAACCTCGGCGCCCACCCGCGTCACGAGCAGCTCTCCATCGAGAATGGCGCAGGCATCGACTGCGCTGCTGAGGCAGAAGCGTCGCAAAACGGGCTCGGCGGCGTTCACGCGATTCTGCGCCAGCAGACGACTCAAGGTCGCGTGAGCGGCAAGAACGCGCGCCGCGGCCAGCGCATCCTCGCCCGCGCGACGCAGATCCTCGCGCGCCATTGCACCCGCGAGTTGCACGCGCGCCTGGCCCTGCGCATCGGCCTGCTCGCGCAGCAGGCCGATGGCGAAGATCGAGATGCCGCCGACGACCAGCAGCACGATGAGGACATTGCTCATCGCGAGCCACCAGCCGAGGCTCACTTTTCCCGGATCGAAGCTGAGCCGTTCCCACGCTTGCCTGAGGTCTTTCAGCACCGGCATCGCTCACCGCCGCCGATAGCCGGTGCGCCACTCGATCAGCGTCTTCACGATCAGCGTGAAAACGGCGAGCAGCATCAGGAGCGAAGCGACCGCAAAAGCGCCCACGAAGTTGTACTCGTTGTAGAGGATTTCGACGTGCAGCGGCATCGTGTTGGTGAGACCGCGAATATGGCCTGAAACGACCGACACCGCACCAAACTCACCCATGGCGCGCGCGTTACACAGAATCACGCCGTACACCAGGCCCCACTTGACCTTGGGCAGCGTCACGCGGAAAAACGTCATCCAGCCGCCGGCCCCCAGAGTGATGGCGGCCTCTTCCTCGTCATTGCCCAGCTGCTGCATGAGCGGGATGAGCTCGCGCGCCACGTACGGAAAAGTGACAAACATGGTAGCGAGAATGATCCCGGGCAGGGCGAAGATGATGCTGATGTCGCGCTCGAGCAGCCAGTGACCGAACCAGCCCTGCAGTCCGAACAGCAGCACGAACACCAGGCCCGAAACCACCGGCGAAACGGCGATCGGGAGGTCGATGAGCGTGATCAGGAAGCTCTTTCCGCGGAACTCGAACTTGGCGATCGCCCACGCGGCCGCGATCCCAAAAAGCGTATTGAACGGCACGACGATCGCGGCCACCGTCAGAGTCAGCCGGACGGCGGCGGCGGCGTCCGGGTCGATGAAGCTGTCAAGAAACGCCGCAAGGCCTCGCTCCAACGCCATGGCGAACACGGCCGTCAGCGGCGCAAACAGCAGCGCCGCGAGGAACAGGAGGGACACGCCGATGAAAAACCAGCGCGCTGCTGTCGACACCAGGCTGTCGCGGCCCGGGCGCGAGGCGCGATCCTCGAGATTCCCAACATAAGTCCCACCTGCCATCAGCGGCTCGCCGCCACCATCCAGCGGCGCCCCCAGGCTTGCAGCAGATTGATTCCCAGCAACATCAGGAACGAGATCGCCAGCATGACAAAGCCCAGCGCCGCGGCCGCCAGGTAATCGAATTCCTCCAGCCGGATCACGATCAGGAGCGGCGTGATCTCGGTTTTCATCGGCAGGTTCCCCGCGATGAAGATCACCGATCCATACTCGCCGACCGCACGGGCGAACGCGAGCGCGAAGCCGGTGAGCAGGGCCGGTGTCACCGTCGGCAGGATGATGCGCCGGAAAATGTAGAACTTGCCGGCACCCAGAGTTTCTGCGGCGTCCTCGAGGTCACTCTGAACCTCCTGCAGGGCCGGCTGCAGCGAGCGCACGACGAATGGCAGGCCGATCAGCGTCAACGCCACCGTGATGCCGATCCAGGTATAGGCGACCTGAACGCCAAGGGATTCGAGGTAGCGGCCGATCCAGCCGTTCTGCGCAAAGACGGCGGTGAGCGCGATGCCAGACACTGCGGTCGGCAGCGCAAATGGCATGTCGATGAGGGCATCGATGATCTTGCGGCCCGGAAATTCGTAGCGCACCAGCGTCCACGCGATGATGAAACCAAAAAACGCGTTGACTCCCGCGGCGAGCAGCGATGTCCCGAAGCTCAAGCGATACGAAGCGATCGAGCGCGGGTGAAACACCACGTCGAGAAATTCGCTCCACGGCATCGTACCCGCCTTCAGGACCAGGGCGACGAGCGGAATGAGCACGATCGCGCTGAGATAGAACATCGCAAAGCCGAAGGTGAGCCCGAAGCCGGGCAGCACGCTGGGTTGGCGGAAGCGGTTCATTCGCGGCGCGCGTCATCGCGCGGGCGGTACACGACCAGCACGGGCCAGCCGGGTTCGGCCGTCAGCAGGGCGCTGAACCGCTCGCGCAGGCTCCCGAGGTCGGAAATTCCGAGGATCAGCGTCTGGTCGCGAGACTCGCCGAGTTGCGTGGCGAGCTCCTGCGCGAGATCCCCGATGTGCAGCTCCGTGCGCATCTCGAGGCCGTGGACCGCCTGGGCTTCCGAGCGCGCGTCGAGCAACGCCCGCATGCCGATCGATCGCTCGCTGCCCGACGTCCGCGCCGGCATGATGCCGAAGTACACTGCCTCTGCCGAAACGTGTCGCAGCAGGCTGGCCGCGACTGCCAGCGTGCCGCGGCGTGCGGCACGATCGAGCCAATGAATCAAGACTCGCCTGGGCGCGGTCGGTGGCGACGGCAGGACCAGGGCCTCCGCGGCGCCGCGGTGAAACAGCCACTCGATCTGCGCGATGACATTGGGTCCGGCACCCAGAACCGCAACTCCCGACGATTCGCCGCCGGTTGCCTGCGCACCGATGGCGGCATTGGCGAGCGCGGATTCGGCTCGCAACGCGACCCGCGTCTTCATCCGCGCGGCGAGATCGACCAGGAATGGATGCCGGCTCAGCTCCTCGGCGGATTCGAGGGTGGTGCCGCAGGCCGTAAAGCTCGAGAGTGGCGTCGTCAGCACGTGAACCCGGCGCATGCCGATCGCCACTTTCTGGCCGGGAGTGACGGCAAAATCGCGCTGTTCGTGCTGTGTCCGACTCACTTCCAGGACTCCCGAGTCCGCGGACCCATCGGGTCCGATCAGGTGCGCGGCGGCACCATCCGTGAGGCGGATGCGGATGCGCTGCTGCGCGCCGTTGAAGACGATCTCATCGACCGTGCCGTGTGCAAAGTAGGGCGCTGCGAGCGCATCGGGATTCGCAGCAATCTCGGCTTCCTCGGGGCGCAACACCGCGACCACCTCGTGCTCACGTCCGGTATCGACCCTTTCGATACCGTGTGCGTCGACCGGCGCCGCGCCGAAGTTGATGCCCGCCGCCGTCTTACGGGCCAGCAGCAGGTTGGCTGCTCCCAGAAACGTCGCCACGAAACGCGTCGCCGGCCGCGCGTACAGCTCGTCGGGTGCGGCGCTTTCCAGCAGCCGGCCCAGATTCATCACCCCGATGCGGTCCGCCAGTGCGAACGCTTCGTGCTGGTCGTGGGTGACGAGCACGGTGGTGATCTTCAGCTCGCGCTGGACCTGGCGAATCGTGCGCCGCAGTTCCTCGCGGATCTTGGCGTCGAGGGCACCGAAGGGTTCGTCGAGCAACAGCACTTCGGGTTTGTGCGCCAGTGCGCGTGCGACGGCGACGCGTTGCTGCTGGCCGCCGGAGAGCTGCGTCGGCAGGCGATCGTCGAAACCCTCCAGTGCGACGAGACGCAGCAGCTCCTGGCGACGCAGACGGCGTTCGTGGGCGCGCACACGGCGGACGCGCAAGGCGAACTCGATGTTCTCGGCAACGGTCATGTGCCGGAACAGCGCATAGTTCTGAAACACCAGGCCAACGCCGCGCCGCCGCGCTGCAACGTTGGTCACGTCGCGCCCGTGGAGCGAGATGCGGCCGTGATCGATAGCCGTCAGCCCGGCGATGGCCCGCAGCAGGGTGCTCTTGCCGCTGCCACTCGGACCGAGCAGCACGAAAAACTCGCCCTCGCCGACGTCGATCGAGACGTCGTTGACGACCGGCACGCCCTGGTAGCGCTTGGTGACCTGATCGAGCGTGATCGACATGCTTGCGGCCGGGCCCTCGAGAATCCCCGTCCCGGATGGTAACGGCGGGCGGGTCACCCGTCAGTTCGATTGCGGTTATATGCCGGTTACAACCGCTTAGAGGACTCTATCGACGGGCCCGGCGAGCGGCGGGAAACTGCTGCGTGATGCAGTGAATGTTGCCGCCGCCCAGGAGGATTTCACGCGCGGGCACACCGACGATCTCGCGCTCCGGAAATACCCGTTTCAGCACGGTAAGCGCAGACCTGTCGCGACGCGCATCAAGCAACGGAACGACCACGGCGCCATTGGCAATGTAGAAGTTGACGTATGAGCCGGCGAGCCGCTGACCGGCGGCTCGGGGACGCGTGCCTTCCGCACAATCGATGCCCGCCGCTTCCTCCCGGGTCATGTAGAGCGGCCCCGGCTGAGAAAGCTTGTGAACCTTCAAGCTGCGGCCCTTGGCATCGCGCGCGTCGCGCAGTCGCTCGAAGGCATCGCGCGAAATTGCGTACTGCGGGTCGCGCCGGTCATCCGTCCATGTCAGACACACCTCGCCCGGCCGCGCGAAACAGCACAGGTTGTCGACGTGGCCGTCGGTCTCGTCGAGATGCACGCCCTTCATCAGCCAGATCACGCATTCGACGCCGAGCCAGCTCTTGAGGTGCGCCTCGATCTGCTCGCGCGTGAGCTCGGGGTTGCGATTCTGATTGAGCAGGCACTCTTGGGTGGTGATGCAGGTGCCCTCGCCGTCCACGTGAACGGCGCCGCCCTCGAGCACGAAGGGTGCGCGATAGCGATCGACACCTTCGATCTCGAGCACCTTCTGCGCGACACGATCGTCCTGGTCCCAGGGAAAGTACAACCCGCCACGCAGTCCGCCCCAGGCATTGAAGCGCCAATCCGCGCCGCGTCGGCGGCCGCGTGGGTCGACGAGAAACGTTGGCCCGACATCCCGCATCCAGGCGTCGTTGCTCGATAACTCGATCACTCTGATTGCCGCGGGCAGCTGCTGGCGCGCATTGACGTATTGGGCGCGCGAGACACCGATCGACACCGGCTCGAAACGCGAGATCACGGTCGCCACGGCCGCGAATGCGGCTTGCGCGGGTTTGGCGCCGAG
>DATBVX010000186.1:0-2600 GCA_036515135.1 Steroidobacteraceae bacterium | reverse complement strand
GTACTGGCGCTTCCAGCCACGGCAAGCCTGTCAGTCCCTGCGCGGCGGCAAAACCGAGCAGTAAAGCCATCGCGTACACCGCAAGGCGCCGATTCGCGCTCGTCCTATCGCGGGCATAGAGCCCGGCCGCGAGGATCGCCAGTAACGCGACATACAGCCACGCGCTGATCGAGGCTGCAAGCGCCAGCGCAAACAGCAATACGCCCGCCAGAAGCGACACGACCCAGGCGGGCAGCCGGTGCCGCGCAAAGAGCAGACCCAGCGAGGCCAGCGCGAGCGCCATATGGTCGGCGAAATGATTGGCCTGGACCAGGTTGCCGTAAGCGCGCGGCGTGAGCTTGGTGGCAATCAGCGACTCGAGCGGCCCCCGCAGCTCGTAGTGTTGCAGGATGCCGGCCACCGCATTGAGCAATCCGCCGGCGACGAGAAACCACGCCAGCACGGCGCAAAGCGCCGTCAGTCCGACCTCGCGGCGGAGCAGCGCGCCCAGCACCATCAGCCCCGCGGCCCAGAGGAGATAGAGCATCGCGAGAAACACCTGCTGCGCGTACGCCGCCTTGAGGAGGACGAGATGGAAAAGCAGCAGCACGACCAGGGCGAGAGGAGTCAGCGCGATCCGCGGGAGCGGCAGGCCCTGCGCGTAGCGCGGCATCACCACCAAGGTGAGAGCGGCGAGTCCCAGCACGGCAGCCAGCCATTCGCTGTAGAAGTGCGGCAGCGGGAAATGGTGCCGCGGCTGGATGAAAGGCAGGCACCACATCAGGCCCACCAGCGCGAGCGAGATCCGCGCCGCGGTCCCCGGCGAACGACCGTCAGTCACGGTTCATACCGCCACCAGGTCGACAAACTCGTTCACCGCCAGCGCGTCGAGCCGCTGCGGGTCAAGGCACGCGGCGAGCACCCGGTCGCGCCGCCGCGCCGCAAATACGCGCGCGACGTTCTTCTCGAACTTGTCCATGAGCACTGGAATGCCTTCCTTGCGCCGCCGGCGGTGACCGAGAGGATAGAGCACCTCCGAGAGGGGGCTCTTCGAGCCGTCCTTGAAGAACACCTGGATCGAGTTGGCGTTGGTGCGCTTCGCCGGGTCGTGATACTCGCGCTCGTACTGCGCCGACTCCGAGAGCTTCATCTTCGCGCGCAGCGCGTCGATGCGCGGATCGGCGGCGATGTGGTCCTCGTAGTGCTCAGCGGTCATCGTCCCGTAGATCATTCCGACCGCCATCATGTACTGCATGCAGTGGTCGCGGTCCGCGGGATTGTGGAGCGGCCCGGTCTTGTCGAGTATCACCATGGTCGAGTCGTGGCACTTGACATCGACGCGCTTCACGTCTCCCAGCCGGTCTCTCACCAGCGGATGCAGCTTGATCGCGGCCTCGACGCCGCTCTGTCCGTGGAACGCCGTGGGATAGGGAATCTTGAACAGAACGTTCTCGATGACGTAGCTCGTGAACGGCCGCTGGAACCGGAAGCGCCTGCCTTTGAAGAGCACGTCGTAGAAACCCCAGGTCTTCGCCGTGAGCACCGACGGGTATCCCATCTCGCCCTTCAAAGCCTGCATCGCAAGCCACACCCCGCGGCTTGCCGCATCTCCCGCCGCCCACGATTTGCGAGAACCGGTGTTGGGGCGCCGGCGGAAAGCCGCGAGCGCGTGGCCGTCGACCCACGCGTTCGACACCGCATTGATGATTTCCTCATGCGTGCCGCCAAGGAGCTTCGTCGCCACCGCGGTGACGGCGATCTTGACCAGGATGGTGTGGTCGAGCCCGACCGCAGTGAACCCGTTCTCAAGGGCAAGCCCGCCCATGATCTCGTAGGCTTTCACGATGTTCTCCAGCACCTCGCGCATCGCAAGCGGCGCCTTGCCGCGGGCAACGCGCGTGCGCGAAAGATGGTCAGCCGTCATCAGCACGGCGCTGATGGTGTCCGATGGATGGATCACGGTTTCGCCATAGAACGCGTCGTTGAAATCCAGCCAGCGCACCAGCGCGCCGAGATTGAACGTCGCCGCGACCGGATCCATGACGAACGGCGTCCCGGGCACTCTTGCGCCGTTCGGAACGATCGTTCCGGGCACGACCGGTCCCAGCAGCTTGGTACACGCGGGATAGGTGAGCGCCTCGAATGCGCAACCCAGGCTGTCGATCAGGCACAACCGCGCCGTCTCCCGGGCGAGCCCGCTCCTGACGCGGTAGTGCTCGACGTACTCGGCAATGGTGACAAGCACCTCGTCGGGATCGGGACGGACGTTGGAGACCTGCGCCACGATGACTGACTCCTCACGGTTGAAAGCGTTGCTGCCGCATTATAAGCTCGACATATGACGCCACCGCTTTCGATGGAGCATGAGGCATCGGGCTCGCCAAAGGTGCGCGACAACGTGGGCTGCATCCTGGGCGCCGCGGTGGGAGACGCGATGGGTCTTGTGTGCGAAGGCCTGAGCCGTCGACGACAGATCAAGATGTATCCGGAACTGAGCGCTTATAAACTCCTGCCCTTCGGCAAGAGTTGATCCGGTCGGTCACCGACAGCGTCGCGCGCGGCGATCGTCTCGGTGATACGGCTGGGAGGCGACACCGACACCGCGGGCGCGATGCCGCTCA
>DATBVX010000185.1:0-22717 GCA_036515135.1 Steroidobacteraceae bacterium | reverse complement strand
CGGCTCGGACCGCAACGTCTATCCGCCGATGAGCACCCAGCTCGAGGCCCTCGGCATTGAACTGGTCCAGGGTTACGACGCCGCCCAGCTCACGCCCGCTCCGGACGTGGTCGTGGTCGGCAACGTGATGTCGCGTGGCATGCCCGTCGTCGAGGACCTGCTCAATCGCGGGATTGCATTCACCTCCGGTCCGCAATGGCTTGCCGAGCACGTACTGCGGGATCGCTGCGTGCTGGCAGTGACCGGCACGCACGGCAAGACCACGACCGCAAGCGCTCTCGCCTGGATACTGGAACACGCGGGTCTCAACCCGGGGTTCCTGATCGGGGGCGTGCCCGCGAACTTCGACACGACCGCGCGGCTTGGGGCGGATCCGTACTTCGTCATCGAGGCCGACGAGTACGACACGGCATTTTTCGACAAGCGTTCCAAGTTCGTGCACCTGAGCCCGCGAATCGCAGTCATCAACAACATCGAGTTCGACCACGCCGACATTTTCCCCGACGTTGCGGCCATCCAGCGCCAGTTTCACCAATTCGTGCGCATGGTCCCCGGCGAAGGGCGAATCGTCTGGAACGCGACCGATGCCAATGTGCGGAAGGTGCTCGACATGGGCTGCTGGACGCCGCGCGAGGGCTTCGCGCGCGAACAGACGCCTGGCGCGAAGTGGGCAGCGCAGGTTGCGCCAGGTTCGGACTACTCGAGCTTCGCAGTGTTGGAGGACGGTCATGCCCGCGGACGCGTCGATTGGCCATTGATCGGTGCGCACAATGTCGAGAATGCTCTGGCCGCGATTGCCGCCGCCAGTCATGCCGGAGTGCCGGCAGGAGCTGCGATCACCGCCCTGGGGAGATTCATGGGGGTGCGGCGGCGGCTCGAGCTCCGTGGTCGGGTCAACGGCGTGTCGGTGTATGACGATTTCGCGCATCACCCGACTGCGATCGCGTCGACGCTTGACGGGTTGCGTCGCCGCGTCGGACGCGAGCGCATCATTGCCGTGCTCGAACCGCGCTCCAACACGATGCGCATGGGTGTGCATCGAGAGACGCTGGCTCCATCGCTCGCCGCGGCCGATGAAATCTGGTTTTTCGTGCCCCCGGATCTCGGCTGGGACCTCGAAAGCGCCGCACGACCGCTGAGCACGCGCGTCCACTTCGCCGCCGACATCGATGGTCTGGTCGAGAGTCTGCACGGCCGGCTGCGCAATGGTGATCATGTGCTCATCATGAGCAATGGCGGATTCGGCGGACTGCACTCGCGCCTGCTCGATAGGCTGGGCGCGCAGAGGCCGGTCGCGACGCAGGCGTGATGACCTCGCCCAGCGAGATTGCGCTGTTCCCGCTCAAGACGGTGCTGTTTCCCGGCGGGCCGCTGCCGCTCAGGATCTTCGAGACGCGCTACGTCGACATGGTGAAGCGCTGCTTGCGCGAGCAGCAAGCATTCGGCGTGGTGCTCATTCGCGAGGGTGAGGAGACGGGTGCCGCCGAGTTCCACGATGTCGGAACGAGCGCGCGCATCGTCGATTTCCACACGATGCCGGATGGACTGCTGGGACTCATGACCACCGGCGAGCGGCGCTACCGCGTGCAATCACACACGCGATTGCGCGACGGGCTCAACGTTGGGCAGGTGAGCTTTTTCGAGCCGGAGCGACCCGAGCCGCTGGCGGACGAATATCGCCCGCTCGCCGAACTGCTCGAGCGATTGTGGCTCGAGCTCGGCGAGATGTATGCCGGCTGCGAAAAACACCTGGATGATGCGTGCTGGGTCGGCTACCGGCTGGCGGAAATTCTCCCGCTCACGCCGCAATCGCGGCAGTTCTGCCTCGAGCTCGAAGACGCCGCGGAACGGCTGAAACTGCTGCGCAGCGTGCTCAACCCGCCGTGAGGGTGCTCGAAACCCCCGACTTGGCACCTCGGCGCGTGATGAACCAGTACACCGTGCTGATGATGATCGTCCACGCCAGCACCAATAGACCCACGACCCCATCATAGTCACCGATGAGAAAGGACCAGCGGCCCTCCGGTGCGCGACCGGAGAGTTCGCGCACGACGCTGATGACGCCGACCCAGCCCGCGTGCAGCCCGATGCAGGCGGCGATATTTCCGGTGCGCGCGCGCAGCAGACCGAGGAGCACTCCCACCGCGGCGAGCGCGAGGAAGGAATCGATGAACGCTGCCGGATGAGCGAAGGTCGCAAATGTACCCGCGAGCAGTTCGAACCCGCTCGCCCAGTCGACGCTCTCGTGTGGAATGCGCACGCGGCTCAGGAAATGAACCGCGGCATAGATCAGCGCCGTCAGCAGGATCGCAGCTCGCTGGCCGGATTCTCTGGCGATCGCGGTGAACATCGCGCCGCGCAGGAACGATTCTTCGGTGACGGCGACCACGAGACCCGAAAGCAGTCCGCCACCGGCGGCGATGGAAAGCGTTTCTAAGTCGATTGTCACGCCGGCCTTGATTGCCCGCAGATCGAGCCCGAAGAGGAACGCCACGATCGGCGACATCGAAATCAACCCGAGGACCAGCGCCAGCGCAAACGTGCGCAGGAACTGCGTGCGCGGAACCCCGAATCCCCAGGCGACCCGGTTCGTCACGTGCAGATGACGGACGAGAGCAACGATGCCGATCACCAACAGCAGCGCTGCGACCCGGGCAGCGACCCGATGAAAAGGCCAGCCCGCGTTGAGCGGGTGAACGATCAGGTAAACGGGATATGCGAGCAGGGCGCCTGCGACGAAGCAGATGGCCATGAGAAGGAGGAGCAACAGGAAGGCGCGCATGGATCAAGTTGACAGTTGTTGGTTGGCAGTTGACAGACAGAATTTGGCACAGCAATTGTCTTTCCCGTCAACCGTCAACTCATTATCGTGACGAACGCGACGGGAATTCCGCTTGGCAGAGCCGATGGCGGTGCGTTTTAGTGAGTGTGCACGGATTGCACTGGAGGTCACATGGACGAAGTCACAGCACTGAAGCTCATCGATTCGCTGGCGAGCGGCGTCGACCCCGCGACCGGAGAGTTGCTTGGCTCCGACAACCCCTGTCAGCAACCGGAGGTGGTGCGCGCACTGTGCCTTGCTGCGCGAGCCCTTGATGAGCGGCGACAGCGGGGCGAACGCCAGCGGACAATGCCGGCAAACGTCGGCAAGCAGTGGTCGCAGGACGAGGACCAGACGCTGATCGTCGAATTCAACGCCGGTCGAACCTTGAGCGAGCTCGCGTTGCTGCATCAACGCACGCAGGCGGGAATCCAGGCGCGACTCGAAAAGCTGGGACTGGTCGAGCCCGCGCCCGGAGGTTTCGCCAGGCCCGTCGCGGCAAGGCGGATGGTCGGAAACTGAGGCAGTACCCACCCTCTGCAATTGCAGCAACGGCGCACTGGGGCGGCGATGATGTCGGCTATCATTGCTGCATGCGCAAGCGCCACATCGTCGGGTCGTGCAGCTCTGGCAGCTCGGAACGTGCAATCACAGACGCGCGCAACGCGCACTGGACGCGCACGTGAAGGCGTACATGTGCTTGATCTGCGGATTCGTCTACGAGGAAGAGAGAGGCGACCCAGCGCGCGGCATCCCGCCGGGAACGCGCTGGGACGACGTGCCGCTCGCGTGGCGCTGCCCCGATTGCGGAGCCGGCAAGGAAGACTTCGAGATGATCGAGATCTGACTCGCCGCGGAGGGGCACCCGATCTACGGGGGCGGTCAGCGTCGTTTCGCCCGGTATCCTTGTTCGCGCAGCATCTGGATGACGCTGTCCTCACCGGCGAGATGCAGTGCGCCGACCACAACCAGGTAGTCAGTATCATCGTCGAGCAGCGCGATGATCTGCCGGGTCCAATTACGGTTACGCGCGACCACCAGAGGCTCGTAGAGCTCGGGGAATGCCTTGAAATCCGCGGACATGACCGCGGCCAGCTGCTCGACATCGCCCCGGCTCCACGCGTCAATCATGTCGTCGAGCGCGGTTGGCAGTTCGATCGCCTCCTCGAGCGACATCAGCAGAAAGTCCTGTTGCCGTTCGAGCGGCAGGCGGTCGAAGATCCCCAGTTGGTCGGAGACGGTCTCGAGCCCGCGAATCTCCTTCTGGTCGCGCTTCGCGTCGCGAGCCAGCCGCTGCTCGACCCCCGCGTCCGGATCGAGGCCCAGCCGCAGAACCTGCGCCTGGACTGCGCTGATCGCCACCACCCAGGGTTCCAGTTGGGCGAGCTGATCGAGGTCGAGGCCGAGCTTGTCTGCCTCTGATCTGGCCCGGCCGTAGCGCTCTTCGCCCAGCAGACCGGCAAGCGTCTGTTCCGGCGGCAGCAGGCCGTTGGTCACTGTGAACTGTTGCACTTCGGCCGGATCGAAATCGTCGACGTCGATCTCCATGTAGAGGACGTCGGCGTCCTGGTAGGCGTTGAGGATCGAAGCCGAGAGCGGCTGCGTCGCATCGCGCAGCGCATGGACCGAGCCGAGCAGGTAAATCGAGTTGTTCTTTCCCTTGAGTTGCCAGAGTGGAGGTGAACCACTATCCGCGCGAGCCGCGCCCGCGATGATGCCGCCACCCAGAAGAGCAGCCGTCAGGATGAACGCGCGGACGATCAAGACGTGAAGCCCTCGACCCACACGACCTCCGTTGTGATCGTGCCATCAGGATTCAGTTCCAGCCAGCGGTAACCGGGAGGTCGATGATCAATGGCGAAGCCCGGGCTCAAGGGCATGAATTGCGCGCAGGTCGATGGCGTGCTGAAGAGCTTGACGCCATTGCGCTCGGTATCGTGAATCTGGTGCACGTGGCCCCACAGCACGGCGCGCACGTTGCGGTGTCGATCGAGCACCGAGAAGAATTCGTCCGGGTTCTCGAGCCCTACCTGATCGAGCCAGCGGCTGTGCACCGCAACGGGGTGATGATGCAGGCACACGAGGGCGTGCAACCGGGGGTTCGCCTTCAAGGCCGCATCGAGCCCGGCGAGGCATTCCGCGCTCAATCGACCACCGGCCTTGCCCGCCAGGAAGCTGTCGAGCAAGACGACGATCCAGCCGGGGAAGCGGGCGACGCCACCGAGCTGAAACGGCGGCTCGCTCAGCGCCTGCGTCATTGCCTCGGGCTCATCGTGATTGCCCGGGATGCAATACACCGGTACGCCGAGTCCGCTGAACACGTCGCGGAAGCGCGCATAGCCTTCGGGGTCGTCTTGCACCAGGTCTCCAGTGGCCAGGATCGCCCGGCATGGCCAATGGCGCGCGCGCGCATGTTCGATCACGGCGAGCAGCGCCGGATACGTCGCCACGCCACGGAGCTTGCCGTCGGCATCGCCGTACAGGTGCGTGTCGGTGAACTGAATAAGGCGCAACGTGCTCATCGCGAGCGGTCAATCCCGGGGCTCGAGGACTCCTGAGGCAAGCATCGATTGGGTCACACTTCTGCCGCAGAAAAACCGCGGGCATGATAGCAGAGGGTTAAAAACGTCGAAGGTGAACCAGGTCGCGCACGAGGCGTCGTCCGGCTCGCGTGAGCGCACATGCGCGTGACGCTCTGTGACACAGCACACTTTCGCGGAGAACGAAATGTCCAGCCGAACCTTGTCGGTGACCGACGACATTCAACGCTACCTTGTCGAGCACTCGGTGCGCGAGGCGCCCGTGCTCGCGCGACTGCGGGCGGTGACCGCACGCATGCCCGATGCGGAGTTGCAGATCGGGCCCGAGCAGGGCCAGTTGATGGCTCTGCTCGCGCGCCTCATCGGGGCCCGCCGCTGCATCGAGGTCGGCACGTTCACTGGATACTCGAGTCTGGTAGTGGCGCTGGCGCTGCCGCCGGACGGGTTCATCATCGCGTCGGACGTGAGCGAATCGTGGACTGCGATCGCACGCCGATTCTGGAGCGAAGCCGGCGTGGCGCACAAGATCGATCTCCGGTTGCAGCCAGCCGCACAGACGCTCGATGAGCTCATCGCGGCGGACGGTGAGAATCAGTTTGACTTCGCTTTCATCGACGCGGACAAGACCGGCTACCTGGGTTACTACGAGCAGTTGCTCACGCTCGTGCGCCCCGGTGGCCTGATCGTCGCCGATAACACGCTCTGGTCAGGACGCGTCGCCGATGCGGCGGTGATTGACGAAGACACCCGGGCGCTACGGGCATTCAACGACCGATTGCATGCGGACGAGCGCATCGACCTGAGTCTCATCCCGATCGGTGATGGACTCACGCTGGCACGCAAGCGATGACGATGGATCGAGAATCGCGTCCGCTGGTGGTGCGATTCGGCGCCATGGGCGACATGGTCCTCCTCACGGTATTGATCCGCGCTCTCTACGCGCGCTTCGGACAACCCGTCGATGTCGTCGGTTCCGGCTCGTGGACGCGGCCGCTGCTTGAGGGCCAGCCGGGAGTGGGGCGTCTGTTCGTCATCCGGAGCCGCCGTAGCCCATATTCGCTGAGCGCCGAGCAACGACACCTCGTTGGCCTTCTCAGGGAACGCGGTCCCGGTCCGGCGTGGGTCTACGAGTCGGACGACGCCAAACCCTCGTGGCTGCTCAAGCGCGCGGGCTTCTCAGCGGGGCTGATTTCCCGTTCAAGCGATTACCCGCGCCGGCCCGGCGAACATTTTGCCGATCGCTGGCTGCGATTTGCGGCGAGCACGCCGCGCGACCTGCAAATGGCGCCACCACTCGTATTGGCGGCCGCCGCGCCATACAGCCAGCTCGAGGTGTCCACGCAGGCGCGCGCTCAACTCGATCCCTGGCTGCGTGCGCGCGGGCTCGAGGGCCGCCCGCTCATCCTGGTGCAGGCGGGCAATAAGCGCACGATGCGCATCGGCCCGCGGCGTCGCGCGAGCAACACCAAGTACTGGCCGGAGGATCGCTGGTCGGCGGTGCTGCGCGGATTGCGGGCGTTTCATCCGCAACATGCGTTGCTTCTGCTCGGCGTACCACGCGAGGCGAGGCTCAATGAGGAAATCATGCGTCAAGCCGCGGTGAGTGATCTCCACAACGTTGCCGATGATCTGCCCATTCCGCGCCTGCTGGCGCTTGCCGAACGGGCCACGGGCCTGATCTCGGTCGATTCCGGGCCGGCACACGCCGCGGCCGCCGTCGGTTGCTCCGTCGTGGTGTTGTTCGGACGGGCGGAGATTGCGCAGTACGCGCCGCGCGGACCCAATGCGACAGTGCGTTCGCTGGCGGGTCTGGTCGACGGCGAGCAGTCGATACTTGGCATCAACGTCGAACAAGTGCTGGCGACCTGGCAGGAATTGATGACGGTGACCAGCGGCCGTCCAACGGGCATCCGCTGAAGCGCATCCCCGGCGCAACAACCGGGTTGCCGCTCTCGAGCGCATGTTGGACAATGCGCGGCTTTCAAATTCCTCAGGACTAAATTGATGCCCAGCCGCCGCGAGCTTGCCAATGCGATTCGCGCGCTCGCCATGGACGCGGTTCAACAGGCCAACTCGGGCCATCCGGGCGCTCCGATGGGCATGGCAGACATTGCGGAGGTCCTGTGGCGCGACTTCCTCAAACATAATCCTGCAAACCCGTTGTGGTGGAATCGCGACCGGTTCGTCCTTTCGAACGGTCACGCGTCGATGTTGCTCTACTCGCTGCTGCACCTCACCGGCTACCCAATGACCATCGACGAGCTCCGGAACTTCCGCCAGCTCGGCGCGCGCACCGCGGGGCATCCCGAATACGAGCCGGACACGGGCGTTGAGACCACGACCGGACCCCTGGGACAGGGCCTCGCCAATGCCGTGGGTATGGCCATCGCGGAACGCGCCCTGGCGGCCACCTTCAATCGCCCCGGGTTCCCCATCGTCGATCACTACACCTTTGTCTTCGTCGGCGACGGCTGCCTGATGGAAGGCATTTCGCACGAAGCCTGCTCGCTCGCTGGCACGCTCAAGCTCGGCAAGCTCATCTGCATCTTTGACGACAACGGCATCTCGATCGACGGCAAGGTCGAGGGTTGGTGCACCGACGACACACCGCGCCGCTTCGAGGCCTACGGCTGGCACGTGATCGCGGACGTTGATGGACACGATGCCGAAGCGGTGCGCAAAGCGCTCGAAGAAGCCCGCGCAGTCACGGATCGTCCATCGATGCTCTGTTGCCGCACGATCATCGGCTGGGGCGCGCCCAACAAGCAGGGCAGCGAGTGGACTCACGGCGCACCACTGGGCGTCGATGAGGTGGAAGCCGCGCGACGTGCACTCCATTGGTCCCATCCTCCGTTCGTGATTCCCGATGAGATCCGCACGGCCTGGGATGCGCGCGGGCGGGGAGCCGAGCGCGAGGCCGAATGGCAGCACACATTCGACCGTTATCGAAAAGAGCAGCCGCAACTGGCGGCGGAGTTCGAGCGGCGCATGCGGTCGGAGCTGCCACCGGGTTTCCGCGCCGAAGCGCAGCGCTGTGTCGAGGGCGCGGTGCAGCGCGCCGCCACTGTCGCGACGCGGCAGGCCTCGCAATCCGTGCTGGATGCGCTCGGGCCGCACTTGCCCGAACTCGTCGGTGGATCTGCGGACCTGACGGGCTCGAACAACACCTTCCGCAAGGATTCACGCGTGCTCACCGCCGCTGAGCCGGGCGGCAACTACATCCATTTCGGCGTACGCGAATTCGCCATGTCGGCAATCGCGAATGGCATCGGGCTGCACGGCGGGTTCATTCCGTATGGCGGCACGTTCCTCACGTTTTCCGATTACGCCCGCAACGCCGTGCGCATGAGTGCGCTCATGAAGCGGGGCACGATCTTCGTCTACACGCACGATTCGATCGGCTTGGGCGAGGATGGGCCGACCCACCAGCCGGTCGAGCAGCTGGCGAGCCTGCGCGTCATCCCCGGCATGACGGTGTGGCGACCGTGCGATGCCGTCGAGACGGCGGTCGCCTGGGTGGCGGCGATCGAGCATCGCTCCGGACCCACCAGTCTCGTGCTGACGCGCCAGGCCGTACCGCATCAGGCGCGCACCCCGGCGCAGGTGGCCGCGATCCGGCGTGGTGCCTACGCACTGATCGACTGCGATGGGCTCCCCGAATGCATCGTGATTGCGACCGGGTCCGAGGTCGGAATCGCCGCGGAAGCCGTGCGTGAACTGCAGAAACGTGGTCGCCGTGTGCGGCTCGTTTCGATGCCGAGTTGCGAAGTGTTCGCACGTTGCGATGACGGCTACCGCGAGCAGCTGCTGCCCGCGTCGGTCCGTCGACGTGTGGCGGTCGAAGCGGGCGTCTCGGCATTCTGGTGGCAGTACGCCGGGCTCGAGGGCCGTGTGATCGGCATCGATCGCTTTGGCGCATCGGGCAAGGCGACGGATCTGTTTCGACATTTCGGCTTCACCGCCGGGCGGGTGCTCGAGACGGTGGAGGAACTTCTCAAGACGCGCTCAGGCGCGGCGTAACCAGCTGGAGTAGCACCATGGCGATCAAGGTCGGCATCAACGGGTATGGCCGCATCGGCCGCAACATTCTGCGCGCGCTCTACGAGGCCGGGCGGCAGCAGGAGATCCAGATCGTCGCGCTCAACGATCTGGGCGATGCCAACACCAACGCGCACCTCACGCGCTACGACACCGTGCACGGCAAGTTTCCCGGCGACGTCAAGGTCGAAGGCAACTCGATGGTCGTCAACGGCGATCGCATCCGCGTGCTGGCGGAGCGCGATCCGTCGAAGCTGCCGTGGGGCGAGCTGGGCGTCGAGATCGTGCTCGAGTGCACGGGGCTGTTCACCAGCAAGGCGAAAGCCGGCGCGCATCTCAAGGCTGGCGCGAAGAAGGTGGTGATTTCGGCGCCCGGGGGCGAGGATATCGATGCGACGATCGTGTATGGCGTCAATCACGACGTGCTCAAGGCGAACCACACCGTGGTCTCGAATGCCTCGTGCACGACCAATTGCCTGGCGCCGGTGGTGAAGGTGCTGCACGACAAAATTGGTGTCGTCAACGGCATCATGACGACTGTACATGCCTACACCAATGACCAGGTGCTCACCGACGTCTATCACTCCGACCTGCGGCGGGCGCGTTCGGCGACCATGTCGATGATTCCGACCAAGACCGGGGCAGCGGCGGCGGTCGGCCTCGTGCTGCCACAGCTCAAGGGAAAACTCGACGGCTTCGCGGTGCGGGTGCCGACCATCAACGTCTCGCTGGTCGATCTGACATTCACCGCGGCGCGCAAGACGGATATCGCGGAGATCAACGCGCTCATGAAGAGTGCCGCCGGGGGAACCATGAAGGGCATCCTCGCGTACAGCGACGGCCCGCTGGTTTCGGTGGATTTCAACCACGATCCGGCGTCGTCGACCTATGACGCGACACTCACCAAGGTGATCGACGGCACCCTGGTCAAAGTGTGCGCGTGGTACGACAACGAGTGGGGCTTCTCCAACCGTATGCTCGACACCACGGTCGCCTGGGCCAACGTATAGGACGGTGCCGGACACGGCTTATGTGGCATTTCGGTTCGGTGCGCTGACATGCCACATAAGCCGTGTCCGGCACCGGGAGTCACGATGAAAGTACTGCGAATGACGGATCTGGACCTGCGCGAGAAGCGGGTCCTGATCCGCGAGGACCTCAACGTCCCGGTCAAGGATGGCCAGGTCACGAGCGATGCGCGTATTCGTGCCTGCCTGCCGACCATCGAGCATGCGCTCAAGGCCAAGGCGCGCGTCATGCTCTTGTCGCACCTCGGGCGGCCGGAAGAAGGGCTGTATAGCGAGGAATTCTCGCTCAAGCCCGTGGCCGCGCGGCTGTCCGAGCTGCTCGGCCGCCAGATCCGTTTCGAGCAGAACTGGCTTGACGGCGTCTCTTGCGCGCCCGGCGAGGCGGTGCTGTGCGAGAACGTGCGCTTCAACAAGGGCGAGAAGAAAAACAGCGATGACCTCGCGCGGCGCATGGCGGCGCTCTGCGACGTGTTCGTCATGGATGCATTCGGGACTGCGCATCGCGCCGAAGCCAGCACCCACGGTGTGGCGCGCTTCGCGCCGATCGCCTGCGCGGGGCCGCTGCTCGTCAATGAACTGCAGGCGCTGGAGACCGCGCTCGAGAAACCCGCGCGGCCCATGATCGCCATCGTTGCGGGCTCGAAGGTGTCCACCAAGCTCACGGTCCTCGAAGCGCTCTTGGCCAAGGTCGACCAGCTCATCGTCGGTGGCGGCATCGCCAACACCTTCCTGGCCGCAGCGGGACTCCCGGTCGGCAAATCGCTGTACGAGGCGGACCGCATCGACATCGCGCGGCGACTGGTCGATGAGTCGAGGAAGCGCGGCACCGAGATCCCTTTGCCGACGGATGTCGTGGTCGCGCGCGAGTTTTCGGCGAGCGCCGAGGCGGATGTGAAAGCCGTCGCCGAAGTCGAGCCGGATGACATGATCCTCGATATCGGGCCCGATACCGCCGAGCGGTTCGCCCAGCTGCTCAAGGGCGCGGGCACGATTGTCTGGAACGGCCCGGTCGGGGTGTTCGAATTCGATCAATTCGGCGAGGGGACGCGTACGCTGGCGAACGCAATTGCGCGCAGCCCCGCGTTCTCGCTGGCTGGTGGCGGCGATACGCTCGCGGCCATCGAGAAATACGGAGTCGAAGACGGCATCTCCTACATCTCGACCGGCGGCGGCGCATTCCTGGAATTCGTCGAGGGCAAGACACTGCCGGCCGTCGCGATCCTTGAAGAGCGGGAGCGGTGCCGGGCCGCGGGTTTCCCGACTGGCCTGAGCGGCGAATCTGATATAAGCGAAACCCGCGAACCCGCGACCCGGCACCGTCCATGCAACGCCGCACCAAGATCGTAACCACGCTCGGCCCGGCCACCGACGATCCGGCCGTGCTGTCGGCCCTGATCCGTGCCGGCGCGGACGTGGTGCGCATGAACTTCTCCCATGGCCGTCCGGAAGAACATGCGCGCCGCATGGAGCTGGTGCGCGATGCGGCCGCCAGCGTCGATCGTTATGTCGGCGTCCTCGGCGATCTGCGCGGGCCAAAGATCCGGATCGAGCGCTTCGCCGCCGGTCCCGTGACGCTGGACGAAGACCAGGCCTTTGTCCTCGACGTGTCGCTCGCCGCGGGCGCCGGCACCGCCCAGGCGGTAGGCGTTGCCTACAAGGAGCTGCCGCGCGACGTCCGCCCACACGACGTTCTGCTGCTCGACGACGGTCATATCGTTCTCGACGTCGAAAAAGTCGCTGGACCGCGCATTCACACCCGTGTGCGCACGGGTGGTGCGTTGTCGGATCACAAGGGCATCAATCGTCAGGGCGGCGGACTCTCCGCGGGCGCGCTCACCGATCAGGATCGCAATGACATCGGCGTGGCGGCCAGGCTCGGGGTCGACTACGTTGCGGTCTCCTTCGCGCGCGATGCCGCCGACATCCACGAGGCCCGGAAGCTGCTGCTCGATGCGGGTGGCTTCGGCCGCATCGTTGCCAAGATCGAGCGCAGCGAGGCAATCGACAATCTCCCCTCGATCATCGACGCGAGCGACGTCGTGATGGTCGCGCGAGGCGACCTCGGGGTGGAGATGGGCTATGCCGAGCTCACCGGACTCCAGAAAACCATCATTCACCAGACGCGCAATCGTCACCGCGTCGTGATCACCGCCACGCAAATGATGGAATCGATGATCCAGAGCCCGATGCCGACGCGCGCGGAGGTGTCCGACGTCTCTAACGCGGTGATGGACGGCACCGATGCGGTGATGCTCTCGGCGGAGACCGCGGTTGGCAAGTATCCGGTGAGAGCAGTCGAGACGATGGCGGAGATCATCGAAGGTGCGGAGAAATACCAGCTGGCACACAGCCGCGTACGGCATCGCGTCGAGGGCCAGTTCCGCGGCTCCGACGAAGCCATCGCGATGGCCGTGATGTACACGGCGAACCATCTCAAGGTGCGCGCCATCGTCGCCCTGACCGAATCGGGCTCGACGCCGCTGTGGATGTCGCGCATCCGCTCGGATATTCCGATCTACGCGTTCACGCGCCATGAGTACACGCGGCGCCGCGTCACCCTCTACCGCGGTGTGTACCCGGTCCCATTCGACATCACCCACACCGAGCCGCACGTGTTGTACGGCGCGATCTTCGAACAGCTGCTCAAGCGGCAACTCGTTTCGAGCGGCGACCTCGTGATCCTGACCAAGGGCGAGCTGTCTGGTGTCTCGGGCGGAACCAACGCGATGCTGATTCTCAAGGTGACGGCAGGCTGACGTGCGCGCGTTTCGCCGCATCCTTCTCGCACTGCTGCTCATCGTTCTCAGCCTCGCGGCAACAGGCTATCTGACGTTGCGGTCGAGCCTGCCACGCGTCGATGGCGAGCAGAGCGTTGCCGCATTGAGCGCGAAAGTCACCATTGAACGCGACACCCTTGGCGTGCCGACGATTCGCGCTGCCAACCGGCGCGATCTCGCCTGGGCGACCGGGTTCGCACACGGTCAGGACCGCTTTTTCCAGATGGATCTATCGAGACGACTGGCGGCCGGAGAACTCTCCGAACTGTTCGGAGCGGTCGCGCTCGACACCGACAAGCGCCTGCGCATTCACCGCTTTCGACACGTTGCCGCGCAAGTCGTGCAGCGGGCGAGCGCGGATGAACGCGCGCTGTTGGAGGGTTATGCGCAGGGAGTGAACGCAGGTCTTGAATCGCTCGCGAGCCGGCCGTTCGAATACTGGGTGCTGCGCTCGAAGCCCGCGCCCTGGCGTCCCGAGGACAGCGTCCTCGTGGTGTTCGCGATGTACGAGCAGCTGAACTACGACGGCTTCGAGACTGAGTCGTCGCGCGGACAAGTGCGCGATGCAGTTCCGGATTCACTGTATCGCTTCATCTACGCGCGCGGCACGGAATGGGACGCACCGCTCGCCGGCGCGCCGCTCGACATCGAGCCCATGCCCACGCCGGAGCAGTTCAACCTGCGCGAAGAGACGCTGCCATTGGAGCGGCTGAGTGCATCGCTGCAGAGTCGCGAAGAAGTCGTCTACGGCAGCAACAATTGGGCGGTCGCGGGTTCGCACACGGCGACGGGCGCCGCATTGATGGCGAACGACATGCACTTGGGTCACTCGGTACCCAACATCTGGTATCGGGCGCGATTGCAGGTTGCAGATCCCGGTGCGGCAGCGTCGATCGATGTCAACGGCGTGACTTTGCCCGGCGGACCGAACGTGGTGGCCGGCAGCAACGGCCGCGTGGCCTGGGGCTTCACGAACAGCCAGGGCGACTGGACCGATCTCATCGTGCTCCGCGAGGAGCCAACCCAGCCCGGGTACTACGTCGCCCCCGAAGGTCCAATGGCATTTGCCGTCGCGCGCGAAGTGATCCGCGTTAAAGGCCGGGCCGATCAAACCTTTGAAGTGCTGACGACGATCTGGGGCCCCGTGTTCGATCGCGATCGCGCAGGCCGCCGGCGCGCGGTGGCGTGGATTGCCCACGATCCACAGGCGACGAACTTCGGGCTGCTCGGACTGGAAACGGTGCGCGATGTCCGGGAAGCGCTGGACATCGCCAATCGAAGCGGCATTCCGCCCCAGAATTTCGTTGCGGTCGATGCCGAGGGAAACATCGGCTGGACCATCATGGGCCGGATCCCGGTGCGCGAGGCGTTCGACAGCCGCGTGCCTGCCGACTGGTCGCAACCAGCGACCGGCTGGAAGGGACTTCTCGAGCCTGAACGCTATCCCCGCATCGTCAATCCAGCCGTGGGACGCATCTGGACCGCGAACGCGCGGGTCGTCGATGAAGAAGCACTGAGGCTGCTCGGCGACGGAGATCTCTACTTGGGCGCGCGGGCGCAGCAGATCCGTGACGACTTGCTGGCACTCGACGTCGCTGGCGAATCCGCCATGCTCGCGATTCATCTCGATGATCGCGCACAGTTCCTCGAGCGCTGGCGCACCAAGTTGCTGGCCCTCCTTGACGCGCAGGCGATCGCGGGTGCGCCGCGCAGAGCGGAGTATCGCGGGCTCATCGAGAGGTGGACTGGTCGCGCTTCGGTGGACTCCGCGGCCTACCGGCTGGTGCGTGCGTGGCGTAGCCGGATGCACGCGGTCGTGTTCGGAATGCTGACCTTCGCGGCTCGCCCGGGCGATGAGGACGCCACGCCGCTCGAGATTCCGGCGCAATTCGAGGGGCCGCTGTGGCAACTCATGTCCGCGGCGCCCGAACACCTGTTGCCCGCAAACGTGCGGAGCTGGCGTGATCTTGAGCTTCAGGTCGTAGACGACGTCATCGCGCGTCTTGATGAGGAGTGCGAGTCGCTTGCGAAGTGCACCTGGGGGAAGCGCAACAGCGTGAACATCCGCCATCCGTTGAGCCGCGCGCTGCCGATCCTCGGTGGACTCCTCGACATGCCGCGCACCGAGCAGCCGGGCGATTCGCACATGCCGCGTGTGCAGACGGCGACTTTCGGCGCATCGGAGCGTTTTGCGGTGTCGCCCGGGCACGAGGCGCAAGGCTACTTTCACATGCCCGGCGGCCAGAGCGGCCATCCGCTGTCGCCGTTCTACCGAGCCGGCCACGACGCCTGGGCCGAGGGCCGCCCGCTGCCGTTCCTTCCCGGCCCCACCGCGCATCGACTGACGTTCACCGCTGAAGCCAAGTAGCACTCCGGCCGGCAGCCGGAGACAAAGATGCTGCAGCCCCGACCGTGGCTGCAGCAGGAGAAGACCAGCGGCCGGCGCGGAGCGCACTATCCATTTGGTGTAATGTGGTCCGGCCATGTAATCAGTCACATGACGGAATGAGGCGATGAAGACCCAACGATTTGCGGGTACCGAGCGTTACATCGCGACTGAGGACCTGATGGTGGCGGTGAATGCTGCCGTCACGCTCACGCGGCCCTTGCTCATCAAGGGCGAACCGGGAACAGGCAAGACGCAGCTCGCCCAGGAGATCGCGCTGGCTCTCGATCGTCCGCTCTACGAGTGGCACATCAAGTCCACGACACGTGCGCAGCAGGGACTGTACGAGTACGACGCGGTGTCGCGGCTGCGCGATTCGCAGCTTGGGCTCGAGAGCGTACACGATATCGGCAACTACATCGTCAAGGGGAAACTGTGGGAAGCCTTTGAATCCGAGATCCAGCCGGTGCTGCTGATCGACGAGATCGACAAGGCGGACATCGAGTTTCCCAACGACCTGTTGCGCGAGCTGGACCGGATGGAGTTCTACGTCTACGAGACGCGCCAGACCATCAAGGCGCGGCACCGACCGGTCATCGTCATCACCAGCAACAACGAGAAGGAGCTGCCGGACGCGTTTCTGCGGCGCTGCTTCTTCCACTACATCCGCTTCCCCGACGTCGAGACCATGACGCGGATCGTCGACGTGCATTACCCGAAACTGAAGCAGGAGCTGCTGCGGGAAGCGCTCGACGCCTTCTTCCAGCTGCGCGAGGTGCCGGGTCTTAAGAAAAAGCCGTCGACTTCGGAACTGCTCGACTGGCTGAAGCTCCTCATCGCCGAGGATATCCCGCCCGAGGTGCTGCGGGAGCGCGACCATCGCAAGGCACTGCCGCCGCTCTACGGCGCGCTGCTGAAGAACGAGCAGGACGTGCACCTGGTGGAGCAACTCATCTTCCTCAACCGCCGCGATGCTCGTTAAGTTCTTTCTGATGCTCAAGTCCGCCGGCGTGCCGGTGACGCTGACGGAGTTCCTGACCTTGCTGGCGGCCCTCAAGGCGCACGTCTCGAGCCTCGACGTCGAGGAATTCTACTTCCTGGCGCGCACCTGCCTGGTGAAGGACGAGCGTCACTACGACCGCTTCGACCGCGCCTTTGCCGCGCACTTTCGCGGCGCGGAGGAACTGTTCGCCGCGCTGGTCAAGGACCTGCCCGCGGACTGGTTGCGGGCGTACGCGGAACGCGTGCTGAGCGCAGAGGAGAAAGCGAAGATCGAGGCGCTGGGCGGGTGGGACAAGCTCATGGAGACGCTGCGGCAGCGCCTCGCCGAGCAACAGGCGCGGCATGCCGGTGGAAGCAAGTGGATCGGCACTGCGGGCACTTCGCCGTTTGGCGCGTTCGGCTACAACCCGGAAGGCGTGCGCATTGGTCAGCCCATGTCGCGCCACCGGCGGGCGGTCAAGGTATGGGACCGGCGGGAGTTCCGCAATTTCGACGACGCGCAGGAACTCGGCACGCGCAACATCAAGGTGGCGCTACGCCGGCTGCGGCGTTTCGCCCGCGAGGGCGCGCCGGTGCAGCTCGATCTCGATGGCACCATCGATGCGACGGCGCGCAATGCCGGGCTGCTCGACCTGAAGATGGTCCCCGAGCGTCACAATGCCATCAAGGTGCTGCTGTTTCTCGATGTGGGCGGCTCGATGGAGGACCACGTGCGGCTGTGCGAGGAAGTGTTCTCGGCGGCGCGCAGCGAGTTCAAGCATCTGGAGCATTTCTACTTTCACAACTTCGTGTACGAGTACGTGTGGCGCGACAATCGCCGGCGGTTCTCCGCACACACGTCGACGCTCGAGGTGATGCGGACATATGGCGCGGACTACCGCCTTCTCCTGGTGGGCGACGCGACCATGAGCCCGTACGAGATCACGCAACCCGGCGGCGGCGTGGAGCACTGGAACGACGAAGCGGGAGCGGTGTGGATCGAACGGCTGCTCGCAGCGTATCCGCACCACGTCTGGCTCAACCCGGAGCCAGTGGCGCGCTGGGACTACACGCCATCGATCCGGCTCACGCGCCAGCTGGTCGGCGAGCGGATGTATCCGCTCACCCTTGAGGGTCTGGATGCCGCGATGCGCGAGCTGCGCCGTCCGGGTCTCGGCGCCCTTAGCCCGCGGCCTTCGACAGTTCCTTCAGGTCCTTGAGAACGAGCTGCGAGTGACCCTTCGGATCCACCGACGGGTAATGCTTCGCGATCTTACCCTGCGGATCGATCACGAACGTCTCGCGGGCGGCGAGTTCCATGCCGAACATTGTCTTGAGGACGCCATAGTCCGCGGCGGTTTTCTTCTCCGGATCGGCGAGGATCGTGAACGGCAGGCCGTGTTCCTCGGCGAATTTCTTGTGCGATTCGACGTCGTCGACGCTGATGCCGACGATCACGGCGCCAGCGTCGCGGAAAGCGAAGATGTTGTCGCGGAACTCGCAGGCCTGCGTGGTGCATCCGGGGGTCATGTCCTTCGGATAGAAGTACAGCACCAGCCATTTGCCCCGGTAGTCATCCAGGCTGTGCCATTCGCCTTTCTGATCCTGGAGGCGGAATGCGGGTGCAGCGGAACCGGTGGCTGGCGCGGCAAACGTTGCCGCGGCGAAAATCATCACGGCAGCCGCAACGGTGGCAATGATCGTGAACCGACTCACAGAACGGGCGAACATCTTCGTCTCCCGGGATACATCGCGGCGCGGTGCCGCTGGGGGGCGCTATCTTATGCCGGAACCCCCTGAACGGCCAATGAACGGCACGGCGCCGGAGTGCTCCTGGGTCCATGACCGCGATGCATGATCGAGTTGGACTGTTGTTGACGGGCGGCGGTGCGCGCGCCGCTTACCAGGTGGGCGTTCTCAAGGCGCTCGCCCAACTGTCGCCGGTGGGCAGCGCCTGCCCATTCCGTGTGATCTCGGGAACGTCGGCGGGCGGCGTCGCGGCGGTGGCGCTGGCCAGCCGTATGGGCGATTTTCGCGCTGCCGTGGCCGGGCTCGAGCAGGTGTGGGCCAACTTTCACGTGAACCAGGTGTTCCGCGCCGACTCCGTGAGCATGCTGCGCGCGGGCCTGCACTGGCTGCTGTCATTTGTCTCCAGCGGTCTCTTGCTCCCGCCGCCAAAGTCGCTCTTCGATAACACGCCGCTGCGCGAGCTGCTGAGCCGCAGTCTCGCGTTTCGTGGCGTGCGGCGATCCATCGACCAGGGGCGCCTGCACGCCCTCGGAATCTGCGCCACCGGCTTCAGCAGCGGCCACTCGCTTGCGTTCTTCGATGGTGCCGAGGACATCGCCGAATGGTCTCGCGTCGCGACCTCCGGCCAGCGCACGCGGCTGACGCTCGAGCACCTGATGGCGAGCCTGTCGATTCCGTTCCTGTTTCCCCCGGTGCACCTGCAAGGCGAGTATTTCGGCGACGGCGCCATGCGCCAGAGCAATCCGTTGAGCCCGGCGATTCACATGGGCGCCAACCGCGTGCTGGTCATCGGCGTTCGACAGCAGGGCATTCGCGGCGCACTCGGGCGAATGCCCGAGGGTGTGGCACCGACGGCGGGACAGATCTTCGGCTACATGCTCGATACGCTCTTCATGGATCAGATCTATGCGGATCTCGAGCACCTCGAGCGGCTGAATCACCTGTTGCAGCACGCGCCGGCTTCGATGGCGGGGCTTCATTCGATCCGCGCGCTGGTGATCGCACCGAGCCGCGACCCGCGCGATGTTGCCGCGCGCCATACGCCCGAGCTGCCGCGACCGCTGCGAGCTCTGTTGCGGACCATAGGGGCCTCGAACTCGGCCGCGAGCTCGCTCGCCAGTTACCTGATGTTCGAGGCCGGTTACACGCGGGACCTGATCGCCCTCGGCTTCGACGATGCGATGGCGCGTCGCGACGAGCTGATCGAGCTGGTGTTCGCCAAATCGCAGGACATGGGACCGGGCCCACAGCCATTACGCGAACTCCTGACCGAAGACGGCGAACGCATCCCCGCCTGACCGCCATTCAGGAAGTCTTGAGTCAGCTCAGGGGCGAGTGTCAGGGCTCCGACGCCTCGCGTTCATCCGGTCGACTGCAGGGAGGGGGCAGGGGGTTCGGTGAGGTTTTCGGGCAGGGCGTTGTGGCGCACGATCACGTGCGGGTGCTTATGGCGAAAGCGCTCCGCGAGACGATCGGCGATATACACCGAGCGGTGCTGGCCGCCGGTACAGCCGATCGCCACCGTGAGATAGCTGCGATTGCTGCGCTGAAATTCGGGTATGCGGGCCTCGATGAAGCTCGCGATCTCCTCGATCAGGCGGCCGACGTCCGGGATAGACTCGAGAAAGCGGATCACTTCCGGGTCGCGGCCCGTGAATCGGCGCAGCGCCGGCTCCCAGTAGGGGTTGGGCAGCGTGCGCGAATCGAACACGAAATCCGCGTCACCCGGCAGTCCGTCCTTGAAGCCGAAGGACTCGAACATGATCGACAGCCGCCCTTCGAGGCGCTGTTCGACGCGCTTGCGGATTAGCTCGCGCAGTTCGTGCACGCTCATGCGCGTCGTGTCGATGACCAGGTCCGCCGAGTCGGTGACGGGCTCGAGCAGGCGCCGCTCGGCGGCAATCGCCTCGCGCAGGCTGACGCCGTCGCGACTCAGCGGATGCTTGCGCCGTGTCTCACCATAGCGGTTGAGGAGTGCGTCATCGTCGGCGTGGAGGAACAGGACTTCGCACGCGATGCCGCTGCGTCTGAGCTCCTGGACAAGGGTCGGCACGGTCGCGATCTCGGACGGGCGATTGCGTGCATCCAGGCCGATCGCAGTGCGGGCGTAGGCGGGCTCGGGGCTGCGCACCGTGTGCGAGATGAAAGGCTTGAGCAGCGCGGCGGGGATATTGTCGATGCAGTAGAAGTCCAGATCTTCGAGCATGTGCAGAGCGACGCTCTTGCCCGATCCGGAAAGCCCGCTGACGATGATGAGACGCATGGCGCCTAACTCGGACGGCTCTTCCGCGCCTCGTCCGCGTGATGGTCGGTGAGCTTCTCCTTGTGCTTCTTCACGCACCGGTCGAGTTTGTCGGCAAGCGCATCGATCGCCGCGTACATGTCCTCGTCCACCGCGTCGGCGTAGATCTTTCCGCCGCTCACCACGACCGTTGCTTCGGCCTTCTGCCGCAGCTTTTCAACCCTCAGGATGCAATGCACGTCGATCAGCGAGTCGAAGTGGCGCACGATGCGCTCGAGTTTCTTGCTCACGTAACCGCGCAATGCCGGCGTGATGTCGACGTGATGACCGGTGAGGCTGAGCTGCATTGATCTCTCCTTGGCCTGCGAAATGCGTCAACGGGCAGCGGCCGCACGCTTGCGCTCGTTCGACGGCGCGAGCGACATCGCCTCGCGGTACTTGGCGACCGTGCGGCGCGCGACTGGAATGCCCTCCTGCGAAAGGATCTCGGCGATTCTGCTGTCACTGAGCGGGTTGGCGGGGTCCTCCTGCGCGATGAGCTTGCGGATCTTGGCGCGGATCGCGGTCGAGGAGGTCTCGGTACCATCCTCGCCCGCGACGTGGCTCGAGAAGAAGTGGCGGAACTCATACACGCCACGCGGCGTGTGCATGTACTTGGCGGTGGTGACGCGCGAGATGGTCGATTCGTGCATCTCGACGGCTTCGGCGACGTCGCGCAGGATCATCGGCTGCATCGCCTCGTCCCCCTGCTCGAAGAATGCAGCCTGGCGCTGCACGATGCAGCGCGCCACCTTGAGCAGTGTGTCGTTGCGGATCTCGAGGCTGCGCAGCAACCAGCGAGCCTCCTGCAACTGGGCGCGCAGCGTGGCGTGATCGGTCGAACGACCCAGCATCCCGGCGTAGCTCTGGTTCACGCGAATGCGGGGCAGCGTGGCGGGATTGATTTCGACCGTCCAGCCGGAATCGGTTCGCCGCACGAACACGTCGGGCACGACGTATTCGGCGGTCATCGCATGGATCGCCGAACCCGGCCGCGGATGGCAGGAGCGCAGGAGCGCGAGCGCAGGCTCGAGCTCCTCGTCGGACACTCGCAGCTGCCGCTTGAGGATGTTGAACTGCTGCGCGGCGATCTCGTCGACGTGCTTTGCAGCCAGCGTGAGCGCAAGCGCCCGACCTGGCGTCTCCGGGCTCAGCTGCTCGAGCTGCAGCGCGATGCACTCACCGATCGAACGCGCACCAACACCGGCGGGATCGAGGCTCTGGACCTGGGCGAGGACGCGCTCGATGTCCGCGATGTCGCAGCTGACCTCGGGCAGCAGGCCCCGGCGGATCTCCTCGAGATTGTCGCTGAGGTAGCCGTCGTCGTTGATCGCATCGATCAGCGCGCGGCCGATCGCCGCATCGCGCGCATCGAGGCGCGCGAGCCCGAGCTGCCACAGCAGGTAATCCTGGAGAGTCTGGCCGCGCTCGTCGGAGAGTTCCTGAGCGCGATCCGAATTGCCGCTCCACGGTGTCTCCGACGGGCCTGTCGATTGCTCGGCCCAGGCATCGTCCGCGATCTCGACATCCGGAGTCTGGTCCTCGCGGGTTTCCGGGCCCTCTGCCGGCGCAGATTCGGCCGCCGGTGATTCGAACGTGCCAGTGGCCTCCGGCAGTTCGTCGAGGGACTCGAGCATGACGTTGCTCTCGAGTGCCTGGCGGATGTGCGCCTGCAGGTCGAGTGCCGGCAGCTGCAGAAGGCGGATGGCCTGCTGAAGCTGCGGGGTCATGGTCAGTTGCTGACCGAGCCTGAGCTGCAGCGTCGCTTTGAGCATCGGATAAGGAGAGGGATCCTCGAAGGTCCGCCAGGTTATAGCTTGAAGTCCTGACCCAAGTACACCTCACGGACCTGGGGATTGGCAAGGATCTGTTCCGCGGACCCCGACGCAATCACGGTTCCCTGATTGACAATATATGCGCGGCCACAAATTCCCAATGTTTCCCGCACGTTGTGATCCGTGATGAGCACGCCGATGCCACGCTCGGTCAGGTGACGGATGATGCGCTGGATGTCGATCACGGATAGTGGGTCCACCCCCGCGAAGGGCTCGTCGAGGAGCACGAATCGCGGTTCGGCGGCGAGCGCCCGCGCGATCTCCACGCGGCGGCGCTCGCC
>DATBVX010000184.1:0-2517 GCA_036515135.1 Steroidobacteraceae bacterium | reverse complement strand
CGAAGGACGCGTCATGCTGGCGCTCGCCGTAACGAAAAGCGGCGCGCTCGAACCGCAGGAAGCACGCAAGAAGGGAATTCCGGTGGTGCTGGCGCAGGGTGGCATCCACGCAGGTGAGATCGATGGCAAGGACGCCGGCTTCCTTGCGCTGCGCGAGATGCTCGAGGGCAAGGCGACACCGCGCGCTCTCGAATCCATCGTGCTCGTGTTCGTCCCCGTTCTCAGCGTCGATGGCCACGAGCGTTTCGGACGCTGGAATCGACCCAACCAGAATGGCCCAGAGGAGATGGGCTGGCGCACCACCGCGCAAAGTCTCAACCTGAATCGCGACTACACCAAGGTCGATGCGCGCGAGACGCGGGCACTGTTGCGTCTGCTCGATGCGTGGGACCCGATTCTGTACGTCGACCTGCACGTCACCGATGGCGCACAGTTCGAGCACGATGTCGCCAACGTTGCCGAGCCCGTCTATGTCGGCGATCCGCAACTGCAACCGGCAGGCCGTGCCTTGTTGCGCGAGCTGAACGCGAAGCTCACGGCGCAGGGCTCGCTACCCCTCGACTTCTACCCGAGCCTGGTCGAAACCGACAATCCGGCTTCTGGATTCAAGGTCGGCGCCTACACGCCGCGCTTCTCGACAGGTTACTGGGCGTTGCGCAATCGCTATGCAGTGCTCATTGAAACGCATTCCTGGAAGGATTACGCCACCCGCGTGGGTATTACGCGCAATGCCATCGTCGATCTCGCGGAGATGACGGCGCAACACGGTCGTGAGTGGATGTCACTGGCCCGGGCAGCGGATGAGCGCGCCCGGCACCTCGGCGGAGAGGAAGTCGCCCTCGAATACGACGATGGGCCGAACGTCAGGACGATCGACTTTCGAGGCTACGCCTACACGCGTAAACCCTCGGCGATCTCCGGCGGGACGGTCACGCACTACGACGCTTCAAAACCTCAGATCTGGCGCGTGCCCTTGCGCGACACGGTGATTGTGAAGACTGCGGTGCGGGCGCCGCGCGGCGGTTATTTGATTCCGAGTGCGCACGCGGCGTGGGTTGCGGAGCGACTGGCCGTCCACGGGATTGAGTTCTCGCTCGTTGACAAGCCGCTCGCGGGTCTGAACGTCGAAACCTTCCGGGTGACACGGGCAACATTTGCCACGGCACCCAGTGAGGGCCGCACAACCGCAAGCTTCGAGGGTAGCTGGCAATCGGAACGCCGTGACGTGCCGGCGGGCTCGCTCTACGTCCCGGTCGGACAGCCCAAGGCGCGCCTCGTCATGGCGCTGCTCGAGCCGCAGAGCACCGACTCATTCGCCGCTTGGGGATTCTTCAATGCCGCCTTCGAGGCCAAGGAGTACATGGAGCCTTATGTGGCCGAACAGGTGGCGGAGGAGATGCTCGCGAAGGACGCCGCAACCGCTGCGGAATTCAAACGGCGCCTGGCCGAGGATGCGGACTTTGCGCAGAGTCCCGAAGCGCGACTCGAGTTCTTCTTTCGCAGACATCCTGCATGGGACGAGCGGCGCGACCTCTATCCGGTATTCCGTGCGAACACCGCGCCGTGATCTACCGTCATCAAGTTTCGAGTCCCACGATTTCGGCGTCGCTTTCCTGAAACCGGACGCTCTCGCCGAGTCGCGCACCTAGCAGCGCTTCACCGAACGGCGACACCCAGCTCACGAGCCCGCGCGCGGGATCCGCTTCGTCCTCGCCGACGATCCGGAACCTGCGTTGCGTGCCACCGGCAAGTTCAAGGGTGACCTGCACGCCGAATCTCGCGGCATCCGGTGTCGCAATCGGCTCGACGACTCGAGCGGTGGCGCGTCGCGGGTTCCAGTAGCGCAGGTCGCGAGCGACGCGCGCCAGCGTCGATTTGTCCGCCCCCTGCCTGGCAGTCCTGCGCGCGGCTTCGAGCTCGCGGATCTGATCGTCGATCTGGCGGAGCCCTGCCGGCGTGACGAGATTTGGGTGCGGACTGATGATCCGCTCCGGGAGCGGCTCAGCATTCTCAGCCGATTCACGCACGAACGCCCGACTCATCGATTGCTCACCTCGCCAATGCGCGCATCCCATCGTCTGCCCAATCGTTCGCCACAGCAAGCATTGCCATCGGCTAGACTGAGGCACCACTCAAAAAAGTCTTGTCACCGCTTACCTCTCATGAAGGATCTCACTCAAGGCCCTGTCGGCGGACATCTGCTGCAGATGTCGCTCTTTCTCGGCGCCGGCATGCTGATCCAGACGCTCTACTACCTCGTCGACCTCTACTTCGTCGCCGGCCTCGGTGAGACTGCGCTGGCTGGTGTCAGCGCCGGTGGGACCGCGATGTTCCTTGTGCTCGCCCTGACCCAGATGCTGGGCGTCGGCACAGTGACTCTCATTGCGCACGCCGTGGGCCGCAAGGATCAGGCGGATGCGAACCTGGTCTTCAATCAGTCGCTGCTGCTCTCCACCCTCTGTGGTGCCCTGCTCCTGGTGATCGGCTATGCGATCGCCGACTCGTATATGCGCGAGT
>DATBVX010000183.1:0-2252 GCA_036515135.1 Steroidobacteraceae bacterium | reverse complement strand
GAATCCCAAGGCGACATACGCAATGAGGCCGCCGACGATCGACGTCAAGCTCGTGAGCAAGTTGAGCGCCAGCGCGCGGTTGCGGCTCATCCCGCCGTTCAGCAGGATCGCGAAATCGCCGACTTCCTGCGGGATCTCATGCGCGATTGCTGCGACGCCCGTGGCGATACCGAGCCGTACGTCGGTCATGAATGCCGCCGCGATCAGCACGCCGTCGAGGGCGTTGTGGATGGCATCGCCGGTCAGAATGAGCACCACCGAAGCGCGGTCCCGCTCCGCCTGGCTCGGTCCGTGCGCATCCAGATCGTGCGAATGACTGTGCCGCCACAACACCAGTTTCTCGAGCACGAAGAAAGCGAAGATCCCGGCGACCAGCGCGAGACCGACCAAGTGGGCGTTCGCGACGCCTGCATCCCTGATGGCGTGGGGCAAGAGCTTGAGCAACGCGGCGCCGAGCAGCGCACCGGTCGCGAAGCTGACGAGATGTGGAAGCCAGGCCGTACGCCGGCGTGCCGAAAGCAGCAGCAGCACGCCCGCGATCAGTGCGCTCAGCAGGCCACCGAGCGTAGTGAAAACAATGATCCAGGAAAGTGTGGACATGCGGGCCGCGGATTATTCGAGTGATTCTTGGCCGGCAGATCGTAGCACGCAGAAAAGGCCAGGCGCCCGACGCCAGACGCCCGATGCTCTCCTACTCGATCCAGATCAGCGTTGCCATCCTGCCGCATTGACCGTCGCGGCGGTAGGAAAAGAACACATCGGCCTCCTCGAACGTACATCGTCCCCCGCCATAGATCGCATCGATGCCCGCGCGATTGAGATGCTGGCGGGCCAGCCGATAGAGATCCGCCTGCCACCGGGCGCGCTCGTTGGCGCGAAAAGCGCTCGCGGCTGCGGGATCGAGGTTCATGAATGCAGCGCGCACTTCGGGGCCGACTTCGAAATGTCCAGGTCCGATGGCCGGGCCCAGCCACACGAGCAGTTCCCGGGGCGGAATCGCCAGTGCGGCGATCGTGGCCTCGAGCACGCCGGCCACCAGCCCACGCCAACCCACGTGAGCGGCGCCGACGCGCGTCCCATCGGTGCTGGCGAACACGACTGGCAGGCAGTCCGCGGTGAGGATCGCGCACACGAAACCCGCCTGATCGGACACTGCCGCGTCGGCAACCGGATAGTGCGGGGCGGCCGGTGCCATAACCACCTGTGCGCCATGCACCTGGTTGAGCCACAACGGTTCGACATCGAGTCCGAGCTGGGCGCACACACGTCGCCGGTTCTCGACCACGCAGTCCACCTCGTCCCCGACGTGTTGAGCGAGGTTCAGAGAATCGTAGGGCACGGGGCTCACCCCGCCGCCGCGCGTGGTCGATACCGCTCGCACGTGTCGCGGCGCCGGCCAGTCGGAAGTGATGAGCTCGATCACAGCCGCGTCATCTGCGCCACGCGCGCATCTTCGCGCAGGACGCGCAACAATGCCTTCATGTCCGCCGGCAGCGGTGCGCGCCACTCCGACACCCGCTCGAGCTCAGGGTGAATCAACTTCAGTCGGGAGGCATGCAGAGCCTGGCGCGGAAAGGCACTGAGCGCCGCGACGAGTTCGGGAGTCGCACCCCGCGGCAGCAACAACCGGCTGCCGTAAGTCGCATCGCCCACCAGCGGATGCCGGATGTGCGCGAAGTGCACGCGGATCTGGTGTGTCCGCCCGGTTTCGAGAGTGACGCGCACATGCGTGTGTCCGCGAAACCTTTGCACCACGCGATAGTGGGTCACCGCCTCGCGGCCATCCTCGCGCACCGTCATGCGCACGCGATCCGAACGATGGCGCCCTATCGCGCGGTCGATCGTCCCTCCCGCCGTCATCACGCCGACGCAGATCGCCTCGTATTCGCGCTCGATCTCGCGCGCCTGCAGTTGCCGTGTCAGCGCAGTATGCGCGGCGAGAGTCCGGGCGACGACGAGCAGGCCGGTAGTATCCTTGTCGAGCCGGTGCAGGATGCCGGCGCGCGGCAGCCCGGCAAGCGCCGGATCGTGGTGTAGCAACGCATTCTGGAGCGTGCGGTCGCGGTTGCCGGCACCCGGATGCACGACCAGCCCTGCCGGTTTGTTGATGACGATCAGGCTGTCATCCTCATGCACGATTTCGAGGTCCAGGGCTTGCGGCAGTATCGTCGGTGAGATCGATGGCTCGGCCTCGACAACGACGCGCTCGCCGCCGCCCAACAGGTCTCGCGGTCGCGGCGTACGATTCGCCA
>DATBVX010000182.1:0-5866 GCA_036515135.1 Steroidobacteraceae bacterium | reverse complement strand
CATCTCCGGGATCAGCTCGGGTGGATGCTGCAGATCGGCGTCCAGCGAGATCACGCAATCGCCGCTCGCATGATCGAGACCGGCCCTGAGCGCTGTCTGGTGGCCAAAGTTGCGGGTCAGTGAGAGGTAGCGGATTTCCGCTGTAGAGAAAGCCAATGATCTGACGACCTGCAGCGTGTCGTCCGTGCTGCCGTCATCGACGACGATCAGCTCCCAGTCTTCCGCACCGCTCAGAACCTGCTGAACGCGTTCGATCAGCCGCGGAATGTTCGGTGCTTCGTTGAAGGCCGGAACGACGACGCTGATCGTGCTCACTGACTTGACTGTGGATGCCCCACCCAAGGACTGGCCCACATTCTAGCGCGTTCGGACGATGGCACCGAGCGGTCTGCGGGTTACTCGAGCGCGGCGAGCAGCCGCTCAACGAACGCGGCGCGCTGGTCATCCTTGATCCAGCGGGCGACCACGACGAGATCGTGCTCGGCATCGACGTAGATCATGTTGGTGCCGTCGCCGAGATGACTGAACGCGCTCACCGGGGCGGCCGGAATCGATTTGCGATCCGTGTTGAGGAACCAGTTCATCACGCCGTAGGCCGGCTGCAAATCGGTCGGTGTGGTGGCGAACTCGTGCCAACGCTCCGAGTAGATCTGGCGTTCGCCCCAGCGCCCGCGCCTCTGGCACAGGAGGCCAAAGCGTGCCATGTCCCATGCATTGATGAACATGCCGCCGCCCCAGTGGCCCCCGCCGCTGACCGACTGGACACGCTTGCCATCGAGTTCGACGTAGGAGTTTTCGTAGCCCGTCCAGCGCCACGTGTCACTCGCACCGATCGGGTCCATGACTTCACGCTTGAGCACGACCGGCAGCGCTTCCCGCCAGACGTGCAGCGTGAGAAGCGCCAGCAGATTCACGCGCACGTCGTTGTACTCGTACGCCGTGCCGGGAGCGGGAACTGGTGCCGTGGGCCATGCGAATGGATCGTCGCCACTCGGCCGGTCCGCCCAGTCGGGTTTATCCCATAGCGTGCCGCGCCAATTACTCGTCTGCCGCAGCAATTGATTCCACGTGATACTGCGATTGTGCTCGGACTCGAACAGCTTTCCGGGCAGCACCTCGCGCACCGGTGCGTCGACGTCCTTGATCTTGCCGCGGTCGACCGCTAGACCGGTGACGGTGGACAGAAAGCTCTTGGTGACGCTGAAAGTCATGTCGACGCGATCGGGCTCGCCCCACTGCGCAACGACGTACCCGCCGCGCAGGATCACACCCGTTGGCGCGCCGCGGGGCTGCGTCGGACCGATGATCGCGTCGTACGGTTCTCTCGCGCGCGTGAGGGCGATTGCAAGCGCCAGATCGCGCGGCTTGGCGGTCTCGTTGGCAATGGCGAAGTCGATCGCGGACTCAAGTCGCGCCGGATCGAAACCCGCCTGCTCGGGCGAGTGCCGCGCCCATTCGGTGCCGCGCGGTGGAACGTAATCGGCGGCGCTGGCGCTCGATGCAGGGAGCAGGAACACCAGGGCGTGCAAGAGCGCCAGGCTCATCAACCGTGCTGAAGCCGTCATGGTGTGTGCAGTCTACCGGTCGAGGAGTTGGCGCAGCGCGTAGAGCGCATCGAGCGCCTCGCGCGGTGAGAGATGATCCGGATCGATCGATTCAAGCTGGTTGCGGACGGCTTCGAGCCGCGGGTCGTGCACCGACAACACCAACGGCAGCTCGGTTTGCGCGTCGGTCGCCTCGCGGTGATCGCGCGCTCGCTCGAGTTCCTCCAGATACCGTCGCGCATGGCCGATGACGTCCCGCGGAACGCCCGCAAGCGCTGCTACCTGCAACCCGTAGCTGCGATTGGCCGGCCCCTCCTTCACCGCGTGCAGGAACACCAGCTGATCGCCATGCTCGGTCGCGTCGAGATGCACGTTGGCGCAGCCTTCCGTTTCCTCGACGAGCGCCGTCAACTCGAAATAGTGAGTGGCGAACAGGGTAAAGGCGCGGATCCGCGCGGCGATGTGGCGAGCGCTGGCCCACGCCAGGGACAGGCCGTCGAACGTGCTCGTGCCACGGCCGACCTCATCCATGAGCACCAGACTGCGGTCGGTGGCGTTGTTGAGGATATTGGCCGTCTCGGTCATTTCCAGCATGAACGTCGACTGCCCGCCGGCGAGATCATCCGATGCGCCGATGCGCGTGAAGATTCGATCGATCGGGCCCAGCACAGCGCGTTCCGCTGGCACGTAGCTGCCCATGCTGGCGAGGATCACGATCAGCGCGGTCTGGCGCATATAGGTGGACTTGCCACCCATGTTGGGCCCCGTGATCACGAGCATGCGCCGGCCGTCATTGAGCTCGAGGTCGTTGGGAACGAACGGCTGCTCGGAAAACTCCTCCACCACCGGATGCCGTCCGGCGACGATGTGCAGAGACGGCTCGTCGGTCAGTTCGGGCTTCGACCAGCGCAACGTCACGGCGCGTTCCGCCAGATTGGCGAGCACATCGAGGGTCGACAGCGCGGCCGCCGTCGCCTGGAGTGCGGGAAGCTCGTCGATCAGCGAGGACAGCAACTCCTCGTAGAGCTGGCGCTCGCGGGCAAGCGAACGTTCGCGCGCGCTCAACACCTTGTCCTCGAAACTCTTGAGCTCGGGCGTCACGAAGCGCTCGGCGGACTTCACCGTCTGGCGGCGCAGGTAGTCGGCCGGAACGCGATCGGCCTGCGCGCGGCTGACTTCGATATAGAACCCCTGAATGCGGTTGAACCCGAGCTTCAGGTTCGCGATCCCGCTGCGTTCGCGTTCACGCCGCTCGAGATCGAGCAGGTACTGGTCGGTGTGCGTACTGATCTCGCGCAGCTCGTCGAGCTCGGCGTCGAAACCCGCCGCGATCACGCCGCCGTCACGCAGGAAATGAGCCGGTTGCTCGGCCACGGCACGACGCAGGAGCTCGACCGTCGCATGATGCACGCCGATCCGGGGCTTGAGCTCATCGACGAGCGGGCTATCGATGCCCTGCAGCAGCGCCTGAATGCCCGGTAGCAGGGCCAGTGCTGCCCGCAACTGCACCAGATCCCGCGGTCGTGCGGAACGCAGCGCGATGCGCGCCAGGATGCGCTCGATATCGCCGACCTCGCGCAGCAGGCCGTGCAGGTCAAGCGTGCGGCCGCGTGCGATCAGGATCTCGATGGCGTGGTAGCGACGCGCGCGCGTGGCCGGATCCAGAAGCGGACGCTGCAGCCAGCGCCTGAGTTCGCGCCCGCCCATCGCCGTGGCGGTGTGATCGAGAACTCCGGCCAGCGTGCATTCCGGCCGTCCGCTCAAGGATTGATCGAGCTCGAGATTGCGACGCGTTGCGGGGTCGAGGATCAGCGCTTCTTCGCGTGTCTGGACGGTCAGGCCGCGAATGTGGGGCAGGGCGGACTTCTGTGTGTCGCGCACATATTGGAGCAGCGCACCGGCCGCCCGCACCGCCAGGGGTCGATCCTCACAACCAAACCCCGCGAGGTCACGAGTGCTGAATTGCGTGGCCAGAAGCCGTGTCGATGAGCTGAGATCGAAGTGCCACGGCGGACGCATCCGCGGTAGAGCACCGCTACGCAGTGCCGACTGCTCCTGGTCCTCACTCACGAGCACTTCGGCTGGCCGCAGGCGCCCGATTTCGCTCGCCAGCGCATCGTCAGTCTCGCCCTCAAGCACACTGAAGCGCCCGCCCGCGAGATCGAGCCAAGCGAGCCCGAAGCGCGATCCATCGCGAAGCACGGCCGCCAGCAGCGTGTCGCGGCGGTCCTCGAGCAGCGCCTCATCGGTAACCGTACCAGGCGTGACCACCCGGACGACTTGTCGCTCGACCGGACCCTTTGATTTGGCCGGATCGCCGAGCTGTTCGCAGATGGCGACCGATTCGCCCTTTCTGACGAGTCGGGCCAGGTATCCATCGACGCTGTGCACGGGCACCCCCGCCATCGGAATCGGCAGGCCGGCAGACTGCCCGCGGGAAGTGAGCGCGATGTCGAGCAGTTTCGCGGCGCGCCGGGCGTCGTCGAAAAAGAGCTCGTAGAAGTCACCCATCCGGTAGAACAGCAGCACGTCCGCGTGCTGGGCCTTGATGCGCAGATACTGCTGCATCACCGGGGTGTGCTGGGAAAAGGACGCTGCGTCCACGCGAGACGGCTACAGCTGGGGGACGCCGGACATGGGCGCGCATTCTAATCTTCTCCCTCTCCCCTTTGGGGAGAGGGTCGGGGTGAGGGGCTCTTGACGATCTTGTACCCTTGGCCCATGCCTTCAGATGCTGAGCTCAAGCGCCTCGCTCGGCGTGTCGGACGGAAGTTACTCGCCTCCCACCTGCGTATGGCGACCGCTGAATCGTGTACCGGCGGCTGGATCGCCAAGGCGATCACCGATATCGCGGGCAGCTCGCAGTGGTTCGAGGGCGGCTACGTCACTTACAGCAACGAAACCAAGATCAGCACCCTGGGCGTCAGGCGGCGCACCCTCGCTCGTTTTGGCGCGGTGAGCGAAGCTGTAGCGAGAGAAATGGCGCGCGGCGCCATACGTGCGAGCGGCGCCGATCTGGCCGTCTCCGTCACCGGGATCGCCGGACCCGACGGCGGTTCACTGGACAAGCCCGTCGGCACGGTGTGGTTCTGCTGGGCACGGCGGCGTCGCCGGGCGGTGCGCCTCAATACTCGCAAGGTTCGACTCAAAGGCAATCGCGCCCAGGTTCGATCGAAGTCGGTGGCGCTCGCGCTTAACGGGCTCCTGCGGGCGGCTACCTGATCTACCCCCATGGTCGATGAGCCAAAAGCGCGCCGACTGTTCTTCGCCATCTGGCCCGACGAATCCGCGCGGTCCGCTTTCGCGCATGCCACTCGCAAAGCAGTGCGGGCGAGTGGTGGGCGGCCGATACCGGTCGCCAATCTCCATTCGACGCTCGCATTCCTCGGGCAGGTGTCGACGGAGCGGCTCCAGCACGTGACGGCAGCCGCGGAGGCGTTGGATTGCCCGTCATTCGAGTTGATCTTTGATCGGCTCGAGCATTGGCCAAGGCCTGCCATCCTCTGCGCAGTCTGCAGCCGGCCCCCGCCGGCGGCCGGCGAACTCGCCGCCGCGCTGTGGAAGCTCTTGGCTAAACAGGGGTTTACACCCGATCCCAAGCCGTACTGGCCACACGTGACCTTGGCACGCAAGGTCGAAAAACCACATGCGGTCGGTGCCCTGCACCCCGTGGCGTGGCCGGTCGATGGCATTGCGCTGGTCGAGTCGGTCACCGCATCGGAGGGATCGCAGTACACGGTGATCGAACGCTGGCCGCTGCGCGCTTGAAGAACCCCTCACGCCGACCGTCTCCCCCGAAGGGAGAGGGTGTGGACCCTCACCCCAAAGGGGAGAGGGAGTGGATCCTGACCCCAACCCTCTTCCCAAAGCAGCGAGGGCGATTTCAGGTCGAACGCGCGACTCAAGCGACGCGTCACTTGTGGAATAATGACATCTACACTCTGGGGGAACGACTCGATGGAAGAGAATCGCAGAAAGGCTCTCGCGGCAGCGCTTGGCCAGATCGAAAAGCAGTTTGGCAAGGGCACCGTCATGCGCCTCGGTGACGCCACCGCGAGCTGGGACATCGAAACCGTCTCGACCGGCTCCCTCGGGCTCGACATCGCGCTCGGCATCGGCGGCCTGCCGCGTGGCCGCGTGGTCGAGATCTACGGGCCGGAATCGTCCGGCAAGACCACCCTGGCGTTGCACGTCGTCGCCGAGATCCAGAAGGCCGGCGGCGTCGCCGCCTTCATCGACGCGGAAAACGCGCTCGACATCACCTACGCCGGCAAGCTCGGCGTCAAGACCGAGGACCTGCTGATCTCGCAGCCCGACACCGG
>DATBVX010000181.1:0-5400 GCA_036515135.1 Steroidobacteraceae bacterium | reverse complement strand
GCAGGCGAAGTCGCGCTCCGATGACATCATCCGCGAAGCGCGCGTCAAGGCGGTGCAGATCGTGGACCAGGCTCAGCATCGCGCCAATGAGCTCATCGATCAGGCGAAAACGACCGCGATCTCAGAGGGCGAACGGCTGGTCGCCGCGGCTCAGCAACAGATCGAGCTGGAGTCGAACCGTGCGCGCGAAAGTCTGCGCAAGGACGTCGCGGCACTCGCCGTTACCGGCGCATCGCGGCTGCTCGAGCGCGAAGTCGATGCAAAGGCGCACGCCGAGCTGCTCAACAAGCTCGCCGCGCAGATCTGACGCCCATGGCCGAGAAGAGCACTATCGCCCGCCCGTACGCCAAGGCGCTGTTCGAGCTTGCGCTAGAACAGACGAAGCTCGACACGTGGTCGGAAGCACTGGCGCTGGCGGCCGCCGTGGTTGCCGACGAGCGCGTAAAGAAGTTGCTCACGAGTCCGCGCGTCACGATCGAGCAGCTGGCAGATCTCGTCATCGGTATCGTCGGCAAGAAGCTTGACGACGAAGGACACAATTTCATCCGCGTGCTCGCTGCCAATCGCCGTCTCGGCTTCCTCCCCGAAATCGCGGCGATCTACGAGAAGCTCAAGGCCGCCGAGGAGAATACGGTCGAGGTGACGGTGACTTCGGCCGTGCCGCTCGACAAGGAACAGCAGCGGAAGTTTTCCCAGGCGATGAGCGCGCGCCTGAAACGCGATGTCCGGCTGCATTGTGAAGTGGATGCGACGCTGCTCGGTGGCGCCGTGCTGCGTGCCGACGACCTGGTGATCGACGGCTCACTGCGTGGCCAGCTCGAACGGCTGAACGCGGAGCTCACTGGTTAGAGATAACTGAGGACGACAGACATGTCCATCAAGGCATCCGAGATCAGCGATCTCATCAAGGCGCGCATCGAAAAGTTCCAGTCGGTGACCGAGGCGCGCAACGTCGGTACGGTCATTACCGTCACTGACGGCATTTGCCGGCTGCACGGCCTGGCCGACGCGCGTTACGGCGAGATGCTGGAATTTCCCGGAAATACCTTCGGGTTGGCACTCAACCTCGAGCAGGATTCCGTGGGCTCGGTCGTGCTCGGTGAATACAAGCACATCAGCGAGGGCGACACGGTCAAGACCACTGGACGGATTCTCGAGGTTCCGACCGGCCCCGAGCTGCTTGGCCGCGTGGTCGATTCGCTTGGGATACCGCTCGACGGCAAGGGACCGGTCAAGACTTCGCGTACGGCACCGATCGAGCGCGTGGCGCCCGGCGTCATGTTCCGCAAGTCGGTGTCCCAGCCGGTACAGACGGGCTACAAGGCCATCGACTCGATGGTGCCGATTGGCCGCGGGCAGCGCGAGCTGATCATCGGCGATCGCCAGACTGGCAAGACCGCGCTTGCGGTCGACACGATCATCAACCAGAAGGGCTCGGGAATTAAGTGCATCTACGTGGCCATCGGCCAGAAGCAGTCCTCGATCGCCAACGTGGTGCGCAAGCTCGAAGAGCACGGCGCGATGGACCACACGATTATCGTGGCGGCATCCGCATCGACACCGGCGGCGATGCAGTACATCGCACCCTATTCGGGCTGCACGATGGGCGAGTACTTCATGGATGGCGGCGAAGATGCACTCATCATCTACGACGACCTCACCAAGCAGGCTTGGGCGTATCGGCAGATCTCGCTATTGCTTCGTCGGCCGCCAGGCCGTGAGGCGTATCCGGGCGACGTGTTCTATCTGCATTCACGCCTGCTGGAGCGTTCGGCTCGCGTCAACGAGGCGTATGTCGAGAGAGTCACCAACGGTCGCGTCAAGGGACGCACGGGTTCGCTGACCGGATTGCCGATCATCGAGACGCAGGCGGGCGACGTGACGGCATTCGTGCCGACCAACGTCATCTCCATCACCGACGGCCAGATCTTCCTGGAAACGGACCTGTTCAACGCCGGCATTCGCCCCGCGATGAACGCGGGCATTTCGGTGTCGCGCGTCGGCGGCGCCGCGCAGACCGACATCATCAAGAGGCTGGGCGGCGGTATCCGGCTGGCGCTGGCGCAGTACCGCGAGCTCGCGGCGTTCTCCCAGTTCGCTTCCGACCTCGACGAGGCCACTCGCCGCCAGCTCGATCGTGGCGTGCGCGTCACCGAAGTCATGAAGCAGAAGCAGTACGCGCCTATGTCGGTCGCCGAGATGGCGGTGTCGATCTACGCCGTCAACAGCGGTTACATGGACAAGGTGGATCGCAAGAAAGTGGTGGACTTCGAGGCCGCCCTGCAGAGTTTTGCCCGGTCGAATCACGGCGCGACGCTCAAGGCGATCAACGCCAAACCGGTGCTCAAGGACCACGAGGCCAGTCTGAAGAAGATTGTCGAAGAATTCGTGGCGACAGGGGCCTATTGAATCCTCACTCCACCCTTTCCCACCTGGTGGGAGAGGGTGGCGGAGCGGGTGAGGATTGGGGTGAGGGTACATGGCAGGCGCAAAAGAAATTCGGCTGAAGATCGGCAGCATCAAGAACACGCAGAAGATCACCAAGGCGATGGAGATGGTGGCTGCGAGCAAGATGCGCCGGGCGCAGGACCGGATGCGCGCATCGCGGCCGTACGCGCAGAAGATGCGTATCGTGATCGGTCACCTGAACCAGGCCAATCCGGACTATCGCCATCCGTTCCTGGTCGAACGCGAAGTCAGGTCGGTCGGATTCATCCTGGTCAGCACGGACCGCGGCCTGTGCGGCTCGCTGAATGTCAATCTTTTCAAGGCGGCGCTGGGGGCGATTCGAGAGTGGCAGCAGAAGGACGCGAGCTTGAGCCTGTGCCTGATCGGTGCCAAGGGGCTGCAGTTTTTCCGCCGCCTTGGCTTGCCGATCCTCGCGCAGGTCACGCATCTCGGAGATCGCCCGCACGTCAAGGATCTCATCGGCACGGTCAAGGTCATGCTCGACGCTTACAGCGAGGGCAAGATCGACCGGCTCTACCTGTTGCACAACAATTTCGTCAACACGATGACGCAGAAGGCCGGCGTGACACAGCTCCTGCCGGTAGTCACGCTGGACAAGGAGCAACTCCAGGAGCATTGGGATTACATCTATGAACCCGGCGCCGCGGAGATTCTGCCGGACGTGCTGCTGCGCTACATCGAATCACAGGTGTACCAGGGCGCGGTGGAGAACGTCGGTTGCGAGATGGCAGCGCGCATGGTGGCGATGAAGAGCGCGTCCGATAACGCTGGCACGCTCATCGAGGAGCTGCAGCTGATCTACAACAAGGCACGACAGGCGGCGATCACCAAGGAACTGTCGGAGATCGTGGGCGGCGCGGCCGCAGTGTGATTTCTTTTCCCCTCTCCCACTTGTGGGAGAGGGCCAGGGTGAGGGTCTTTGTACATGAGCAGCGGAAAAATTGTCCAGATCATCGGCGCCGTCATCGACGTGGAGTTTCCACGCGCGCACATTCCGACGGTCTACCAGGCACTCAAGCTCGAGGAGACCGACCTCACGCTCGAGGTGCAGCAGCAGCTCGGCGATGGTGTCGTCCGCACGATCGCCATGGGCAGCTCGGAAGGTCTCAAGCGGGGCATGAGCGTGAAGAACACGGGTGCGCCGATCTCGGTGCCAGTGGGACAGGGCACGCTCGGCCGCATCATGGACGTGCTGGGCGCGCCCATCGACGAAGGCGGCCCGGTGCAGACCAAGGAACGGTGGCCGATTCACCGTCCCGCGCCGGCGTATGACGAACAGGCCGGCGGCCAGGATATCCTCGAAACCGGCATCAAGGTCATCGATCTGCTCATTCCGTTTGCCAAGGGCGGCAAGATCGGTCTCTTCGGCGGCGCCGGCGTCGGTAAGACAGTCAACATGCTCGAGCTCATCAACAACATCGCCAAGACGCACTCGGGTCTGTCGGTGTTTGCCGGCGTGGGCGAGCGCACGCGTGAAGGCAATGACTTCTATCACGAGATGAAGGAATCGGGCGTTCTCGACAAGGTCGCGATGGTGTTCGGCCAGATGAACGAGCCGCCAGGCAACCGCCTGCGTGTCGGGCTTACCGGTCTGACGATGGCGGAATATTTCCGCGACGAGAAGCAGACGGGCGGCAAGGGCCGTGATGTGCTCCTCTTCATCGACAATATCTACCGCTACACCCTCGCGGGCACTGAGGTGTCAGCATTGCTCGGCCGAATGCCATCCGCGGTGGGCTATCAGCCGACGCTTGCCGAGGAGATGGGTCTGCTTCAGGAGCGTATTACGTCCACCAAAACCGGATCGATCACGTCGATTCAGGCGGTGTACGTGCCAGCCGACGACCTGACTGACCCGTCGCCCGCGACGACATTCGCGCACCTCGACGCGACCGTTGTGCTCTCGCGCCAGGTTGCCGCGCTAGGTATCTATCCCGCGGTGGACCCGCTCGATTCCACCAGCCGCCAGCTCGATCCGCTGGTGGTGGGCGAGGATCACTACAACACGGCGCGGGGCGTGCAGGCTGTGTTGCAGCGATACAAGGAATTGCAGGACATCATCGCCATTCTCGGCATGGACGAGCTGTCGGAAGACGACAAACTGACCGTGTTCCGTGCACGCAAGATCCAGCGCTTCCTGTCGCAGCCGTTCAACGTGGCAAAAGTGTTCACGGGCCAGGACGGCAAGATCGTTCCGCTCAAAGACACGATTCGCGGCTTCAAGGGCATCCTCGCCGGCGAGTACGACGCGCTGCCGGAGCAGGCGTTCTACATGGTAGGCTCCATCGAGGAAGCAGTCGCGAAGGCGAAGACGCTGCAGTAGGAATGAGTTGACAGTGAACAGTTGACGGTTGACAGCTAGAAAAGACCGCAATCACCCTAACCGCCAACCGCCAACCGCCAACCGCCAACCGCCAACCGCCAACCGCCAACCGCCAACCGCCAGCCGTCATTCAAGGTAATCATTGTGGCTTCCACCATTCATGTCGACATCGTCAGCGCGGAAGGCGAGATCTTCTCGGGCCCCGCGACGATGGTGTTCGCGCCGGCGTCGCAGGGCGAAATCGGCATTGCTCCGCGTCATGCGCCGCTGCTGACGACGCTCAAGCCCGGGGAAGTTCGCGTGCAGACGCCCGAAGGCGAGGAACAATTCTTCTACGTCGGCGGTGGGGCAATCGAGGTGCAACCGCATCTGGTCACGGTGCTCGCGGACACGGCGCTGCGCGCCAAGGACATCGATGAGGCCGCGGCGCTCGCCGCGAAACAGCGTGCCGAAGAAGCGCTGAAAGACAAGGTGGACCTGATTTCCCAGGCCGAGGCACTCGCCGAACTGGCGCGGGCTGCTGCCCAGCTCAAGGCGATCGAGCGCTTGCGCAAGGCAGTCAAGCGTTGAACAGCTGAAGGCGGGGGACCTGCACCCGCAGGTCCCCC
>DATBVX010000180.1:0-6077 GCA_036515135.1 Steroidobacteraceae bacterium | reverse complement strand
CAGCCCCGTCGATGGCACGGTGAGCGCCGCCGGCCGGATCGAAGATCAGCGACTGTTCCAGGCGAAGGGTCACGGGTACTCGCTCGATGCGCTGTTCGCCGGTGACACGGCTCTCGTCGAGGCGTTTCGTGGCGGCGATTTCGCAACCATCTACCTGGCGCCCTACAACTACCACCGCATCCACATGCCGATCAGCGGCGCGTTGACCGCCACGATGCACGTCCCCGGAAAGCTGTTCAGCGTCAATGCGACCACGGCGGCCCAGGTGCCGGAGGTCTTCGCCCGCAACGAGCGCGTGATCTGCACATTCGAAACCGGCTGCGGGCGGCTCGCGGTCGTTCTCGTCGGGGCGTTGTTCGTGGGCAGCATGGCAACGGTATGGGCTGGCGACATCACGCCATCGACCCGGCGACTGCCAACGGTGTTGCCCGCGCCGCCGGCCCCCGTCGAGCTCGTGCGCGGGGCCGAGATGGGCCGATTCAACATGGGTTCGACGGTCATCCTGTTGATGGAACGCGGCTGTGTGCGCTGGCTCGAATCGCTGCGCGAAGGTGCCGCCGTGAGGATGGGAGAACGAATCGGCGAGTGCGCAGGAGCTCCCCGATGAGCGCGTCTGACTGGCGTCCCTCGGCGAGCCTTCAGGCGCTGCGTTTGCGTGCGTCGCTGCTGTGTGAGACGCGCGCGTACTTCGAAGAGCAGCGCGTGCTGGAGGTCGAGACACCGGTGCTCGCCCACGCCGCCGTGACCGACATCCACCTGGCCTCACTGCGAACGCGCATCGCAGGGCTCGGTGACTTCTATCTTCAGACGTCGCCCGAGTTCGCGATGAAGCGCCTGCTGGCAGCGGGATCCGGCGACATCTTTCAGATCACGCATGTCTTTCGCGACGGCGAGCGCGGCATGCTCCACAACCCGGAGTTCACGCTCATCGAATGGTATCGACTGGGGTTCGACGTCGACGCCTTGATGGATGACGTCGAGCGGCTCGTGACCCGACTGCTCGCGCCGTATTGTCCGCTCGGCACCAGCGAGCGCCTCTCCTATCGCGATGCGCTGCGCACGATCGCCGGCATCGATCCGTTCACCGCGAGCATTCGCGACCTGCTCGACTGCGTGCGACGGCACGACGTAGCGCTCCCTGTTCCTCCGCCGCAGGAGCGCGATGACTGCCTCGACCTGCTCATGTCCACAGTCGTCGGACCCAGGCTCGGAGTCGGACGACTCGCTTTTGTTTACGATTTCCCCACGAGCCAGGCCGCGCTCGCACGCGTCAAACCCGAAGATCCAGCGGTCGCCGAGCGCTTCGAGCTGTTTTTCGATGGCATCGAGCTCGCCAATGGCTTTCACGAGCTCGCCGATTCCGGAGAGCAGCGTCGGCGCTTCGAGGCGGACCTGGAAAGGCGCCGCGCGAGTCGACTCGACCGGCCTCCGCTGGACGAGCGCCTGCTGGCGGCACTCGCGGCCGGAATGCCCGATTGCTCAGGCGTCGCCGTGGGTTTCGATCGGCTCGTGATGCGCGCCGCGGGTGCCCGGCACATCGATGAAGTGATTGCGTTTCCTGCCGAGCGAGCGTGAGATCGGTTCCAGTGGCCCACGAAACGCCAGCCATCGACTTCAGCGACAAGCCGCGAGCCTACCGGGAGCTGGCGCGCCAGCTCGAGGGTCTCTTGAGTGGCGAGCAGCATCGCATCGCCAATGCGGCCAATACCGTTGCGCTGCTCTTTGGCGCGCTGCCGCGCATCAACTGGCTCGGATTCTATTTTCTCGAGAATGGCGCACTCGTCGTCGGGCCATTCCAGGGCAAGCCGGCGTGCATCCGCATTGCGATCGGGCGCGGCGTGTGCGGTGCCGCCGCGGCGCGACGCGAGACGATCGTCGTGCCCGACGTCGAGGCGTTCGCCGATCACATCGTGTGCGACTCGGACTCGAGATCTGAGATCGTGGTGCCGCTGATCGAGCACGGCAAACTGATCGGCGTGCTCGATGTGGATAGCCCGGAACTGGCACGATTCGACGACGTGGATCGTACGGGGCTCGAACGCCTCGCCGGAATATTCGTCGCCAGCCTCTAGAGGGGTCAGGTCTTGCAATCAAGCAATCGGCTGCGGATTGCTTGATTGCAAGACCTGACCCCTTCTATTGCTTGGCGCGGGAAATGTACGCGCCGGAACGCGTATCGACGCGAATCACTTCGCCTTCATTGATAAAGAGAGGAACGCGCACTACGGCTCCAGTCTGAAGCTTGGCCGGCTTCTGACCCCCCGTCGCCGTGTCGCCACGCACGCCGGGATCAGTCTCGATCACCTTGAGCTCCACGTGCGCCGGCGGCGTCACCACCAGCGGTACGTTGTTCCACAGCGTGATGATGCAGACGTCCCCGTCCTTGAGCCAGATCGCCCCGTCACCGACCACCGACTTGCCGGCGACGTATTGCTCGAACGTCTCCGGCACCATGAAGTGCCAGAAGTCGCCGTCGTTGTAGAGATACTGCATCTCGCTGTCGACGACGTCCGCGGCGTCGACCGACTCGCCGGACTTGAACGTCCGCTCGATCACGCGGCCCGTCTTGAGGTTGCGGACCTTGACGCGATTGAATGCCTGGCCCTTGCCGGGTTTGACGAACTCGTTCTCGACGATCGCGTACGGATCGCCATCCATGAGGATCTTGAGTCCCGAGCGGAACTCGTTGGTGCTGTAGCTGGACATCGTGAAGAGCTCGATCGGCACCCCAAAAAGGGGCGCGTATCATAGCGGCAAGCCTCTCGAGCCGCCAGCCAGATGGTGAGCCACAGCACGGTTGCCGGAAATCGCGGTGCTACAATTCCCGCTCTTGGCAGCGTCGGCGAACGGAACCTTTAGGGCGCGGGGGAAATACCGTTGAGCGAGCAAGGCGCAGTGCCGATGATCGTGGTGACTCATAGCCAGGACCACGTCGAGGCGGTCAATAGCACGCTGCGCAACGCCGGCCATCCGGTGCATTGCGCGTGGATTCCGGACATCCGCGACCTGGCGGACGCGCTGGGCCAGATCAATCCCGAGATGCTGCTCATTTTCTCCGACCGCTTCGACGCCAGCCTCGAGTCGGTCCTAAAGATCTGTCACCAGTTCGGCCCCGAAGTGCCGATACTGATCGTGCGCGAAACCATCAACGAGGAAATCATTGCCGAGGCAATGCGCCTCGGCGCGCAGGACGTGGTCTCGTTGGGCAACCGTAACCGGCTGCAGACGGTGGTGGGTCGCGAGCTGCGGGCGTTCCGCCTCGAGCGGGCGCTCAACTCCACGCTTTCCTCGGCGCGCGAGTACAAGAAGCAGCTGCGCGCATTCATGGCGGGCTCCGCCGACGCGATTGCTCACGTGGCCGAAGGCATCATCGTCGATGCCAACCCGGCCTGGGTCGAGTTGTTCGGTCTCTCCGCAGCCGACGGCCTGACGGGCCAACCCTTGATGGACATGTTCGAGCCTGAAACGCACGCGGCGCTCAAGGGAGCCCTCGTGGCGTGCGCCCAGGGCAAATGGGCCGGCCATCAGCTGCGCGTCAATGCTCTGTTGAGCGACGGCTCGGCCGTGCCGCTCGAACTCGAGATCAAGCCAGCCGAGTTCGATGGCGACCCCTGCGTGCGCATCTCTGTGCCCGCGCCTCGTGAAGCCGCGGCCGGCGCCGGCGGGGGCGCGGAGATCGAGCAGCAGCTCCGGGACGCTGTGCGGCGTGATCCATCGACCGGTCTGCTGCAACAGCGCTTCTTCGTCGAGGGACTCAAGGCGCGCCTGGCGGCACCCGCAAAGGGTGGCGTACGCGAGCTGGCTTACATCAAGCCGGACAAGTTCGCGAGTATCCAGGGCGAGATCGGCCTGCTCGCGTGCGAGGACTTCATGGTGTCGTTCGCGGAGCTGTTACGCGATCAACTCACGCCCCACGATCTCGCCGGCAGATTCGGTGGCAACACTTTCGCCGTGCTGATCGAACGCGGCACGCCGCGCGACGTCGAGGCATGGGCCGAGCACTTGGTGCAGCGGGTCGCCAAGCACGTGTTCCAGATCGCGCAGAAGTCCTTCTCGGCAACCTGCACGGTGGGTCTGGCGGTGATACCGCCGGGAAGTGCCGACGTTGCGGTGGCGCTCAACGACGCCAGCTCCGCCAACCGGCGCGGCCGCGAGCAGGGCGGCAACCGGGTCTCGTCGTTCGATCGCACCGAGTCCGACACCAAGATGCTCGCGGCCGACAAGATCTGGGTCAAGCAGATCAAGTCGGCGCTGATGGAGAATCGTTTTCGCCTGGTGCAGCAGCCGATCGCCAGCCTGCAGGGCGAAGACCGGGGCATGTTCGACATCCTGGTGCGCATGCTCGATGAGCACGGCACCGAGGTGCTGCCAACGGAGTTCATGGCGGCCGCCGAGCGCAACGACCTGATGAAGAACATCGACCGCTGGGTGGTAGGCGCCTCGATGTCATTTGGCGCGGCTCGCAAGCCAGCATGCATTTTCGTGCGCCTGTCGAAGGACACGGTGCTCGACACGTCGCTGATCGGCTGGCTGCAGACGCAGCTCAAGGCGATCAAGATCGAGCCCCAGCGGATCTGCTTTCAGGTGACTGAAGAAGTGGCCACCCAGCATGTCAATCAGACCCGTCAATTGATCACGGCGCTCAAGCAGTTGCGCTTCCGCTTCGCTCTGGAGCACTTCGGCGCCGGGCGCGACCCGCTCGCGCTGCTCGCCGCGCTGGCGGCGGATTTCATAAAGATCGATGGCTCGCTGATGCAGGGCCTGGCCAACAACAACCAGCTGCAGCAGAAAGTGAAGGGCCTGGTCGAGGCGGCAAAGAAGAAGAAACTCGAAACCATCGCCGAGCGCGTCGAGGACGCCAACACCATGGCGGTGTTGTGGCAGCTCGGAATCGAATTCATCCAGGGCTATTTCGTCAACGCGCCCGAAGCCGTCGTCATCGGTACGCGCTAAGAAATTGCAGTTGGCAGTTGGCAGTTGGCAGTTGGCAGTTGGCAGTTGGCAGTTGGCAGTTGGCAGTTGGCAGTTGGCAGTTGGCAGTGAAGAATCTAGCTCCTACTGTCAACCGTCAACTCTCAACCGCCAACCATTAGGCATCCACCGCCGTTTCCAGCCGGTCCACCTTGCGCCAGCCGCGCGGCAACACGGCGCCGCGTTGACCGCGCGCGCCCTGATACGCATCGAGCTCGCTGAACGACAGCGTCATGCGGCGTTCGCCGCTCACCACCACCAGCTTGCGGTCCGGCGCAACTACGCTCATCGCCGTCAGAAACTCCTCGCGGGCTGCAAACTTCTTGCCCGAGATTCCGAACAGCTTGTTTCCCTTGCCGCGGGGCAACTCCGGGACATCAGGGACGGGAAACGCGAGCAGCTTGCCGTCGTTGCTCACGACCGCGACCCGCGATTGCGGGTCCGCTGGCACCGGCGTGGGCAACAACACCTTGCCACCCTCGGGTACGCGCAACACGGCTTTCCCGGCCTTGTTGCGCGAGTGCAGTTCCTTCAGGCGTACCGTGAACCCGTAGCCGGCATCGCTCGCGACCAGCCACAGATCATCTGGTTCGCCGATCAGGACGCCCGCAAACGTGGCGCCGTCGGGCGGATCGAGGCGGCCTGACAAGGGCTCGCCCTGCCCTCGCGCGGAAGGCAGGGTGTGCGCGGGCAGACTGTAGGCCCGGCCGGTGCTGTCCAGGAATACGGCGAGCTGCGTCGAGCGCCCGGGCGCGGCGGACTGGAATTCGTCGCCGGTCTTGTAGCTCAACGTTCGCGGATCGATGTCGTGACCCTTCGCCGCGCGCACCCAGCCGCGGGCCGACAGCACCACCGTCACCGGCTCGCTGGTCACCAGCTCCGTTTCATCGATCGCCTGAGCCGCCTCGCGCTCGACGATCTTCGTCCTCCGCTCATCGCCGAACTGCTCGGCATCCGCCACGATCTCATCGCGGACGAGCTTTTTGAGACGCGCGCGGCTCTTGAGCGTCCCCTGGAGTTCTTCAAGCTCGGCTTTGAGCTCCTTCTGCTCGCCCCGGATCCGCATCTCCTCGAGCTTGGCGAGGTGGCGCAACTTCGTCTCCACG
>DATBVX010000179.1:0-6366 GCA_036515135.1 Steroidobacteraceae bacterium | reverse complement strand
ATGGCGTTTGTGTCGTTGAAATACTTGGCGATTTGGATAAAGCGTATGACTGCTTTGTCTACTACTCGTGTCCGGCCTCAAGAATTGCCGATTTGGTCTTGCGCATCGCAATTTACCTCCATCAATTATCACCACGGCTCGCCCTGCCAGCCGGAGTCTCCAGCCCGCTATAATCCTCACGATTAACAGGAGAAACCATGGCACAGCCGACGGTGCGGCTTGGCTACATCGGAGCGGGCGCCTACAGCCGGCGCGTGCTGCTCCCCAATCTCCGGAAGGTCCCCGGCGTCGAACTGGTGGTTGTCGCCAACAGCAGCCAGGAAACCTCCGACGCCGTGGCCAAGGAGTTCGGCTTTGCCCGCTCCGTGGCCGACTGGCGCGAGGTCGTGGGCGCTGACGACATCGACGCGATCGTTGTCGGCACGCGCACCGAGGCGCATTACGAGATGATCCCGCCTGCGCTCGAAGCCGGTCGTCACGTGCTGTCGATGAATGCGCTCTGCCGCAATGCCGCCCAGGCCCGCGAGCTGACGGCCAAGGCCGCCGCGCGTCCCAACCTGGTGGCGCTCGTCTACCCCGCCGGAGGCGCGGCCTACTTCCTGCGCGAGGACGCGATGATGCGCCACCTGCTCGACGACGGCTACGTGGGTACGGTGCTCCAGGTCGCCGACTATTGGTACGCGCCGTTCTTCGGTCTCGGCAGCATGTTCGAGGTCGGCAGCCGCTGGTTCGGCCAGCACACCCGCATCTTCGGCTACCGCCACAGCTACAACGTCCAGGGCGCCACGGTCGCCGGCCGCGCCGGTCGCGGGGAGGTCCGCCCCGAGACCAACATCGCCATTGCCGAGCTGGCCAGCGGCGCCATCATCACCTACCAGCACAGTACCGTCGCCGGCGAGACCGCACGCCCTCGCTGGGAGATCGTCGGCTCCGACGGCTACGTCGTCGCCTACGCCGGCGCCCGCAATGCGCCCGCGAGCTTCTTCGGCGCCAAGCGCGGCTCCAGCGAGCTCGAGCCGCTGCCAATCCCGCCTGAGTACGACCATGGGGTCAGCGTCGAGGCCGACTTCATAGCTGCGATCCGCGGCGAACACGAGCCAGCCCGCGCCATCCCCCGCTTCGAGGACGCCATGCGCCTCCTCCGGTTCGGCGAGGTCTGGCGCGAGTCCGCGGAGAAAAGCGGCTGGTGCGATTTGCCCTAATCTTCTATCCTTCACGACATCGGAAGGGGCTGACTTTGGACTGGATTACACGCGATATCGCAATCGGTAACGTGGACGACGCATTACGGCTTACCGAACTGCGGAGCGCGGGAATCAAGAGCATCTTGTCGTTGAACGGCTGGCCAAATAGCGCCGCCAACTGCCATGGCCTCACCTGGCGGTGCGTAGAGCTCATCGACGGCCACGGCAACGACGTCAGCCGGCTGCAAGAGGCGGTTTGGCAACTCCACGAGCTCCTCGCAAAGGGTTCGGTGCTTGTCCACTGCATGGAAGGCGTGAGCCGGTCGCCGCTGGTCGTGGCAAGCTATCTCGCGGACCGGGCCGCTCGTCCGTTTGAGGATTGTCTGCAGGAGATTACGCTGTTGCGCAAGCGGGTGACCCTTCAGCCGGGCCTGATTGAACTGCGGCGGGCCTACGAGTCGGCGATCAAGCCGCACCAGCGTATCGGCCGTCTCGGCAGTCAGCACGGCGTACTGCAGGCGTCCGCCGATTGAAGAGGCTTCCCCCGCGCGCAGCCACCATGCATAACGTCGAGAAGAACAATCCACAGCGGATCATTCGATCGATCGACGAGGTCGACGCAGGGCTCGGCGCGGCCGGATACATCGCCAGCCGCCAGATCTCCACCGCCGTTTACATCGCTCATCATCTGAAGAAGCCCATCCTGGTGGAGGGCCCGGCCGGTGTCGGCAAGACCGAGCTCGCCAAGTCGGTCGCGTCGTGGCTCACGCTGCCGCTGATCCGCATGCAGTGCTACGAGGGACTGGACGAGTCCAAGGCGCTCTACGAGTGGAAGTACGGCAAGCAGCTTCTGTATACCCAGATCCTGCGCGACAAGGTCGGGATGCTGATCGGCGACGCGGACGACCTCGCCACGGCGCTCGAAAGGCTGCACGCATTCGGGGATGTCTTCTTTTCCAAGAACTTCCTCGAGGCAAGGCCGCTGCTGCGCGCCCTGGAGCAGCCCTACGGCGCCGTGCTTCTGATCGACGAGATCGACAAGTCCGATCAGGAATTCGAGGCGTTCCTGCTGGAGATTCTCTCCGACTATCAGGTGAGCATACCGGAGATCGGCAGCATCACCGCGACGGTGCCGCCGATCGTGGTGCTCACGTCGAACTCCACCCGCGACCTGGGCGACGCGCTCAAGCGCCGCTGCCTGCATCTGCACATCGGATTCCCGAACGAAAAGCTCGAAGCGCGCATCATCGCCTCACGCGTGCCCGACATCGATGCGCGGCTGCTGGCGCAGCTCGTCGCCTTCGTGCAACAGCTGCGAGGACTCGAATTGAAGAAGCTGCCCTCGGTCAGTGAATCCATCGACTGGGCCAGGGTGATGATGCTGATGCACGCCTCCGTGCTGGCGGAGGACATGGTGCGTGACACGCTCAACGTGCTGTTGAAGTTCGAGTCGGACATCGAAGCCGCCGCAAAGCGCATCGCCGATTTCACCAGGAAGGCGCAGCAGGCCGTCGCGATCAACCGCTGATGTCCGCCCCCCGCCCCACACCCACCGCGCCCATCCGGGCGGCGGCCAGCGAGCCGCTCCGTCGCTTCCTGCAGGTGGCCCGCGGGGCGGGACTACGCGTCTCGGCAGCAGAAGGAATCGATGCTGCCCGCGCCGTAGATCTCGTCGGCTTTTCCGACCGCACCCTCCTCAAGGACACGCTCGGCCTTGTCCTCGCAAAGACTGCGGACGAGAAGCTCCTCTACGACGAAACGTTCGAGCTCTATTTCGAGCGCGACGAGTTCGCCGCCGCGAACGACCCGGAGACGAAGCCCCGCCCTGAGGCGCAGGACATGCGCCGGGGGGCGCCTGATGGTTTGCAAGAGATGGGCGGCCCGGATGGACAGTCGTTGTCCGAACTGCTGGAAAGCGGCGAGCGCGCTGCTCTCGCCATGGCCATGGAAATCGCAGCACGCGAATCCGGCATCGAGAAGATTCGCTACTTCACGCAGAAGAATCGCTACGCCCGGCAGATTCTGGAACACATGGGACTGCACGAACTGGAACGACAGATGGCGGCACTGCGCCAGCGCGGCACGCCGGATGCCGCCGCCCGGGCGCAGTTCCTGGATGAGCGGGTCGAGCGACTGTGGGACGCGGTGCGGGATTTCGTCGAGCGCAGCCTGCTTCTCTTCGCCCGGGGCGAGACCGAGCAGCTCCATGAGAGGTTGCTCAAGTCCGCCCGGCTTGAGAATATCGATCGCGGTCAACACGAACGCATGCGGGTGCTCGTGCGCAGGATGGCAAAGCGGCTCGCGACCCGCTACGCCGTGAAGCGGCGGCGAAGCCAGCGCGGCCAGTTGGACGTCCGGCGCACGCTGCGCCGTAACATGGGCTGGGGCGGCATTCCCTTCATCACTGCCTGGAGACGGAAGCGAATCGACAAACCGCGGGTGATGGTGCTGTGCGACGTTTCGGGCTCGGTCGCGTGGGTGTCGCAGTTCCTGCTCATGTTCATTTATGCGTTGACCGAAGTGCTTTCGGACATCCGTTCGTTTGCCTACTCGGGATCGCTGATCGAGGTGAGCGACATCCTCGAGAAGCAGCCCATCGATGAAGCGATCGTGCGGGTCATGGCGGCGATGGGCTTCGGCTCCTCGAACTACGGCGCCGCGCTTGCCGACTTCGAAGAGGGCTGGATGGAGCACGTCACGAACAAGACGACCGTGATCATCCTCGGAGATGCGCGCGGCAACAGCACGGATCCGCGTGCGGATATCGTGGATCGTGTCGCACAACGTGCCAAGCGGATCATATGGCTCAATCCGGAACCCCGGTCTGCCTGGGGCACCGGCGATTCCGATATGTATCGCTACGCGCCCTACTGCAGCCTGGTGCGGGTATGCAGCACCCTGAACGATCTGGAGCGCGTCATTACCGATCTCCTGGAAGAGGCAGCCTGAAATGGAAATGGCGATGTCCCCCTTGGACACTGCGCAGGCCCGTCAACACATCGAACGCCTCGATGCCGCCGCCGAGCAGCGATCGGTGCCGTTCTCACATGGCCGCCGCATGCGCTGGCGCGTCTTCGGGAAAGGCGATCCACTGGTGCTCATCCATGGGGGACACGGAAGCTGGCTGCACTGGATCAGGAACATCGAGCCGCTATCGCGTGATCACCTGGTGTTCGTGCCGGATCTTCCCGGTTTCGGTGACTCCGATGATCCGCCCGCGGGATCCGGCATTCAGACGATCGTGGACGCGGTCATGACTTCGCTCGACTCGTTGCTCGGCGGTCGGTGCGCCATAAACTTGGCGGGGTTTTCGTTTGGTGGTGTTGTGTCGGCACGCCTCGCCGTGCAGCGAGGCGCAGTGCGCCGGCTCGCGCTTCTCGGGAGCCCCGCAAGTGGAACGCCTCCACGACCCCGAACTCAACTTATTCGCTGGCGCAATGCGCATGGAGCCGCGCAGCTCGCCGCGCTGCGCCACAATCTGCTCGCCCACATGATGCACTCTGAGAACAACGTCGACGCCCTCGCGTTTGAGGCCTACGTCGGTGCGCTCAAGGCGACTCGCTTTCGCGGTCGCGGGCGCGGCAGCGCGCACAGCGTGGCGCTCCAAGACATCCTCATGCCGTACACCGATCCCGTACTATTCGTGTACGGCGAGCACGACGTGATTTGCACGCCTGAGATGGCAAAGAACAGCCTGATGAACGCGATGGCCTGCCGGGAGTGCCGGGTGATCCCGGGTGGCGGGCATTGGGTCCAGCTTGAACGCGCGGACGAGGTTAACGACGAGCTGGCGCGCTGGTTCGGCGCTGGTGCCGCCAATCAACTGGAGCACGGTACGAGCCGTACGACGGTAGGGTAGATTTGCACCGCCGCCGCGGGCCCGAATAAGCGCCGCGGTGATCTCCGATACCCCGAACCGCTAGGGCGCTGCCTGCTTCAGGTAGCCTTCGGGGTTGCGCGTAAAGCGGTTGCGGCAGTCCAGCGAATCGAAGTAGTACCACGTCCCGTCGTGAAACTGCCGCGTTCCGGCCTTCGGATCGACCTCTTTCGCACCACCGGGGGTCATCCCTGTTTGCGCTTTCGCAGCCGCTTCGTCGACAGGCTGCTGGCATACCGGGCATTTCGCCATTTGGGATTCCTCCTTCGTTAAACAGTGACTGCCGCCGCCGGGCGCACCGCGGAGACTGGCGCGCCCATGTCCTCTGGAACGACGGGCACAGGGCGGCCAAGCACCACAACGCCAGGAACGTCGATCAGTGCGCGGGCAATGCGCGCGCGATGCTCATAGGTCGTGCCCATGCGCATGGTCCAGGCCGACACGCGCCGGAACCAAAGTTGCAGGTCGAATTCCATCATGAACCCGATGCCGCCGTGGATGCTCTGCGAATTGCGGATCGCGGCTTCGCACTTCTCATTGCAGAAGGCCTTGGCCTGGGAGACTTCGACCGAGGCCGGCTGGCCCTGGTCCATTTTCCACAGCGCCTCGAAGGTCAGCAGTTCCCCGCCATCCACCCAGATCTGCATATCGGCGCACATGTGCTGCACCGACTGAAACGCGCCGATCGGCTGGCCGAACGCCTCGCGAAACTTCGCGTACTCGATGGCCATCTCGACGTCCTTGCGCGTAGCGCCGAGCATTTGCGCGCACAGCAACGCGGTGCCGCGATCGAGCATGCGCTCGACGATCGGCCACGCCTCGCCGACGCGACCGATGACATTTGCCTTCGGAACCTGCACACCCTTGAAGTCCACCTGGCACTGTTTGTCCTTGGCGAGCGTGATGAGCGGCGTGTGGCTGATGCCTTTCGAACGCGCGTCGACAACAAACAGGGTCAGGCCTTCTGCGCCCTTGGAGCCAGGCGTGGTTCTTGCTACAACCAGACAGTGGTCCGCGGCCAGAAAACTGTCGACGAAAAGCTTCATGCCGTCGAGAACGAAATTGTCGCCTTGCGCCCGCGCGCTCATCTGCACGGCCTCCGGAATGAAGCGCGGATCCCGTTCAGTAAGTGCCCACGTCAGCACCGATCTGCCCGATACCACGTCGGGAAGATACTTCTGCTGCTGCGCCTCCGATCCATCGCGGGCTATCGCCAGCGAGGCAACGGCAGTGCTATGCAGCGGCACTGGTGCAAGTGCTCGGCCCGCCTCCTGAAGGACCAGCCCAAGATAGACCAGGGGCATG
>DATBVX010000178.1:0-6369 GCA_036515135.1 Steroidobacteraceae bacterium | reverse complement strand
CTGAACCGGAAGTTGTCCGTGGGCGCGGCAAAGAGCTCGAGCTCCGCACCCTCGGCGGAAGCCTCCGCGGCGTTCTCGAAGATGGTGCTGAAGCCCGCCGGGCCGCCGCTCAGTGTCTTATTGATCTGCTGGCCCTCGAGGTCGTACATGTACGCAGCGACGTTGACCGCGAGCCGGTTGTCGAGCCACACGCTCTTCAGGCCGATCTCGTGGTTCGTGATCTCCTCCGGGTCGACGATGATCGAGACGAAACTCGTGGCCGCGCCGGGCGCTGCGTTCTCGCCCGCACCGGCCTTGAATCCCTCGGAGTACGTGTAATAGAGCATCAGCTCGTCCTTCGGGCGCCACGACAGGCCGGCTTCCGGCGTGAAGTTGCTGAAGTCCTTCTTGTTGAACGTGCCATCCGGAGTCGTGAGCAGTATGGGTCCCAGGCCGTTGCGCGCCACAATCATCGACGGATTCGAGGCTGTGCGCTCCTCTTCGCTGTAGCGCCCCCCCAGCTTGAGGATCCAGTCCTCGGCGAACGTCACGTTCACCTGGCCGAACAGCGCATACACCTCGGTGCCAAGGTCTGAATGGATGCAAACGCGCTTCGGCTCGGGAGGATTTACCGGATCGACATCGACATAGTGGGCCGTGTTGCAGAGCTCGGCTGCCAGCAGTGGATCGACGGGCACCGGTGGAACGTTGACGCCGTCGATCTGCAGGCCGGTCGCGCTGATCGGCGGAAACGCGCCGCTCGCCGGATTGGCCAGAAGGGCGAGCATGCCCGGCTGGCCGTAGTACGCATTCAGGTCCACGGTATCGACCGGGCGCTGCGTTTCGTCGAGATAGAACAAGCCGACAACCCCGTTCACCCGGTCGCTCTCGAACTTGAGCTGCAGCTCGCTGCTGGTCTGCTCGCTGTCCACGTCGCGCCGCTGGTAGGTCGTGTTGAAGCCGGTAGTCGCCCGGCTGTTGGCGGTGGCAGCGAGGTCCAGGTCCTGGCCGATGACTGTCTCCAGGTCCCGGTAATTGGTGATGTTCACCAGCGTGAAAGTGTCGCTCAACTTCCAGGTCAATGTGCCCGTGACCGCCCAGGTCTCGGTATCGGTGAACGGCTCAAGCTCCGAGGCGATGTCGCGCGGATCGCTGGCGTATTGGCAGGGACTGGGCACCCCGCCTACCACGGGTTGACAGCCACCCGAGGTCAGCCGGAGGACACCAGGAAATGCGTCGCGGCGGTATTTCAGGGCACGCGATGCATCTTCCTGGTCGTAGTACTCGCCGCTCAGCAGGATGTCGAAGTCGTCGGTGAAGTTGAACTGCAGGTGCACCCGGGCCATCTTGCGCTCGAGGTCGTCGACGTCTTTGCCGCTCACGGGGTTCTCGCCGTAACCGTCGCGTTCCTCGCCCTTGACCGCGATCCGGCCTCGCAGCCAGTCCGATGCGAGCGGGCCGCTGAGCGCGCCTTCAAAGTTGATGTAGTCGAAATCGCCGTAGGAAAGACGGGCGTAGCCGTCCAGTGTCTCGGTCGGCTTGGCCGTAATCAGGTTGATCGAACCGCCGACAGCATTGCGGCCGTACAGGGAGCCCTGCGGGCCGCGCAGCACCTCGATACGCTCCAGATCGAACAGCGAGGTGAGCTGCGCCTCAGCGCGGGAGACCACCGCCCCGTCCACGTGCAGCGCGACACCGGTCTCGCTCCCCGTGGTGGAGGTGTTAGCGCCTACGCCGCGGATCGTGACCTTCGCCATGTTGAAGTCGTTACCGAAATAGACGCTCGGCACGATCCATTGAAGGTCTTCGATATTGTTGATATTCGCGGTCTCGAGGCGGTCGGAGCCGATGGCCGTGACCGCGGCGCTGACATCCTGCAGCGACTGCTCGCGCTTCTGCGCGGTGACGACGATTTCCCCGAGCTCGGCCGCGTCGGCCACCAGAACGAGCCCGGCGGCGGCGCACGACAGTGGACCAACACGGAGCAGCAGCGCGACTAGTGGCCTCATGGCTTCCCCCTTCTGCAGTGATCTGCAGTTGTACTTCGATCGATGACTAATCCCGCGACTTGGCCGGAGTATAGGACTCCAGTCGGCGAAGGCAATTTTCGAAAATCTTTTCGCTATACGAAAGAACAAGACTGATCGAGCGGCACGAGCGTCGGGGTTCGCGCTGCACGTTCAGAGAATACCGACGCACTCTTGATCCGATAGATCATGCTGAATCACAGTAGATCATGCGGTTTGGCACCGAAGTGGGCACAGTCACCGCAACTGCCTAACCAAGCACGCCAACTTTCTAATGAGCGGCGAACGTCGTCCCTGTAAAGAAGGTCCGCTGGGTATGATCAAGCCGGGCGCATACGCGGACATTCTGCTCGCCGACGGCAATCCGCTGGAGTATCCAAAACTGCTGGGCAGCAACGGCAAATACTTGGCGCTGATCGTGAAGGACCGTGTGATCTACAAGAGCACGCTGAACTAGTCATCTGACAGCATCCGACATGAGCGAAGCCTGTGACGTCGTAGTGGTTGGAGCTGGACCGGTCGGCTTGCTGACCGCGCTCGGCTTGGCGCAGGCGGGCCGGTCAGTCACTGTGATCGAAGCGGAGCCAGGCATCAACGATTCGCCGCGCGCAGCGGTGTACTTTCCGACGACACTCAAGATCCTCGCTCGACTGGGGCTGCTGGAGGATGCGCTCGCGATTTCATATCTGAGCAAGAGCTTTGCCTTCCGCCTCCTCGCGACCGGCGAGGCAGTTCGTGTCGCTGACACATTTCCACCAGATTCCCCTTATCCGTACACGGCTCATTTCGGCCAGCATCTTCTTGCGCAACTGGTGTTGAAGCATTTCAGCGTCTTGCCCGGTACCACGATGCGCTGGAGCACCCGGCTGGTCGGACTGAGTCAGGACGGATCCGGTGCCCTGTTGACCGTCGAATCCTCCCGCGGACGCGAGGACTTTCGTACAAAGTGGGTGGTGGGTGCAGACGGCGCACGCAGTACCGTCCGTAATCTCTTGTCCCTGCCATTCGAAGGGCACACCTGGCCTGAGCGATTCGTTGCCACCAACGTCAGTTACGATTTCGAGCGCTATGGATTCGAACCGGCAAACATGGTAGCCGACCCTATCAACTGGGCGGTGGTGGCGCGCCTCGGTCGGGAGAATCTCTGGCGCGTCACCTTTGCAGAGGACGCAAGCCTGCCAGAAGGCGATATCCCGCGACGCATCGCCGAGCGGTACTCCATTCTCCTTCCGGACCCTGAAGCGCCCTATCGGATCGTCGCTTATTCGCCCTACCGCGTGCACGAACGTTGCGCGCCTACGTTCCGGGTGGGCCGCACGCTGCTCGTCGGCGATGCGGCCCATGCCTGCAATCCTTGCGGCGGGATGGGTCTGACTGGCGGGGTCATCGATGCGGCTGCGCTCATCGATGTCCTGACGGCGGTGCTGGCCGGCCGCGCAGCGGAAAGCGTGCTCGACTTCTATTCGACCGAGCGGCGTCGGGTATTTCTCGAAGTGAGCTCCCCGATCGCTTCTGACTTCAAGCGCCGCATGTCGGAGAAGGATCTCACGCGCCAACGAGCGGATTTCGAGGAGTTTCGACGCCAGGCTGAGGATCCAGCACGTCTTTCGCTGTCGACGGCGCTCAGCAAGCTGGTCGAAGGCCAGCCCATGCCCGTATAGCGCGGGAGACTCACCGAGTGACGGCCTACAGTACAGCCGGCTTCGAACGACTCGTGTTGACCATCGCCGGCGTCCGTACGGTGGCGTACGCGGCCGGATCCGGGCCCGACCTCGTGTACCTCCACGGTGGCGGCACCTTCCACGGCTTTGAGTTCGCCCGGGACTGGATCCCGCACTTTCGTGTGCTGCTGCCCTACCATCCTGGCTTCGGCGAATCGGCGGATGCTTCATCGATCGACTCACTCGAAAAGCATGTCAGGCATTGCCTGGCGCTGTTCGATGCGCTGCGTTTGACGTCGTTTCATCTGGTCGGCGCATCCTTTGGCGGGCGGCTGGCAGCGGAATTCGCCATCTCGCATCCGGATCGCGTGCGTCGACTCGTGCTCGTGGCGCCTGGCGGCATTGCGACGCCAGCATTCCCGCAGCCTGACTTCTCAAGAATCGCGTACCACGAGTGGCCGGCTTACTTTGCGCATGATCCGGACATCATTCGGCCATACTGGCCGAAAGAGCCTGACGAGGAGTTTCTGGCCGCACGCGCTCGCGAGGCTCAAGCGGTGGGACGCGTTGCGCTCGGCGAGGGACTTGACGCACGCAGACTGACGCGTATTCGCGCGCCGACGCTGCTGATCTGGGGAAAGGAAGATCGAATGGTGCCCGCCGGTAATGCGCAGGAGTGGCGGATGCGCATTCCAAGCTCGATCGTCAGAATCATCGATCACTCGGGGCATCTGTTGCTGGATGAATCCCCGACGGCACGCGCCGCGATAGCAGAGTTTTTGAATGAGCAGGAATAGCGACGAGATGCAGGGGGCGAAGATGAGATTTCCACCGGGCGTCAGCAGCACTGACTTCACGGCTGCTCTCAAGGACTTCGAGGCGGCAGTCGGCAAGGCGTGGGTATTCACGAGCGATGAGGACGTCGCGCTTTATCGCGACGCCTATTCACAGGTGTGGGGGGAACCCGAAGAACGTCTCGCCTCGGCAGCGATTGCGCCATCCAGCGTTGAGGAGGTGCAGGCCGTCGTCAGGGCCGCGAACCGATACAGGATACCGATCTACACCATCTCGACCGGCCGCAATCTCGGCTATGGCGGCTCTGCACCCGCGCTGTCAGGCAGCGTCATCCTGGACTTGAAGCGGCTCGACCGGATCATCGAGGTCAGCGAGCGCCACGCTTACGCATTGGTCGAGCCGGGTGTGTCGTATTTCGATCTATATCGCCACATCTCCGAGCGCGGGCTGAAAGTCTGGCTGGATTGCCCCGATCCCGGCTGGGGCTCGCTGGTTGGAAACGCGCTCGATCGCGGCGGCGGTGTAACGACTGCGGCCTATCGTAACCACTTCGAGGCGCACTGCGGGATGGAAGTCGTCCTGGCCGATGGGGAGGTCATACGTACCGGTATGGGGGCATTGCCCAACGCGAAGACCTGGCAGCAGTTCAAGACCGGCTTTGGTCCGGCGATCGATGGCATTTTCTCGCAGTCGAACTTCGGCATCGTAACCAAGATGGGATTCTGGTTGATGCCTGAACCGGAGGCCTATCTCAACGGCTTCGTTCACGTCTACAAGTACGACGATCTCATCCCGCTCGTGGATATCGTTACGCATCTGGAGAATTGCCAGATCGTCACGGGCATGCCCTATTTCGGCAGCCCCATCTACTCCGGCTTGCGCCCGCCTGACCAAGTGGCCGCACGCCCGGACAACGAGCTCCTCGATCTGCTCGCCACACCGGGAGGCCCGTCGAAGAGTGCGCTGGAAGGCCACGCGCAAAAAGTCGGCCAGGGACTTTGGGGCGCAATGCTGCAGTTCTATGGGCCGACCAAGATCATTCACGCCCAATGGGACCACGCGAAGGAGAAACTCGCTGCAATCACGGGCGCGAAGTTCCTCGAAGGCGAGTATTACCGCATTCCTCTCACGCCGGAGCAGCTCCAGAAAGTTTCGAAGAACGCGTTCGGTATTCCGAGCCTCTCGATCTTCTCGCTCCTGGCACGCAACGAGGCTGGGCCCGGACTCGACGGGCATGTGGGCTTCTCGCCGATCATTCCCCGCACGGGCGAAGCGGTCTTTGAAGCGCAGAAAGTGTTCAGCGAGATTGCACGCGAATACAGCCTGCCGGTGAATCCCCTGGTGATGCCGTTCACATATTGGCAGCGGTGCTTCGTGTTTCTTTTCCTCTTCCCGGTCACGCGCGACGTCGAATTCAACAAGCGCAACCGCGAGGCGTTTCGCAAGCTGGTGAAAGTGAGTGCCGAGCACGGATGGGGTGAGTACCGGACGCCAGTGATTTACCAGGACGACGTAATGAACGTTTATTCGTTCAATAATCACGCGCTGCGCCGCTTCCATGAAACGGTCAAGGACGCGGTGGATCCGAACGGCATCCTTTCGGCTGGTCGCTACGGCATCTGGCCCAGACACCTGAGGAGGGGCTAGGGCGTCTCTTCGCAGTCGCAACCCGGTGGGCCTGTCAGTGCCTCTGGCCGGGAGGCGCAAGCGCTGCACTCAAATGCCTGCATACACGGTTCCGAATCGAAATCTGGTTGCAGGTGAGTCTAGTCGGAATGGTGGCCAGGGGCGGAATCGAACTTGGCAAGTAAGAGAATGATTCGGTTGCACTATCCTAATTCTGGAAAATGCAGTGACCCCCAAAATGACCCCCGGGGTTTTCGCTGGATTTGATCGGCAGTGCGACA
>DATBVX010000177.1:0-2888 GCA_036515135.1 Steroidobacteraceae bacterium | reverse complement strand
TGAGATTCCGAAGCCGCTAGCCCAGCGGGATGCTGCCTGTTAGGATCCCGTTCTGTCAAGTTGGGATCCCATTCGTGGGACATGCTGAGCTAGAACGTCGTTGAGTTGATCTGTTGCAGCCGCTGGTTCTCCTTGCAGGATTGCTCTGCGACGAGGTGATCTGGGCCGACGTGGCGGATCGCCTCGTCGACAGCACGGAAATCCGCATCGTCGCGTTCCCGGGCTTTTCCTCGATCGGCGCGATGGCCGAGCATGTCCTGACGATCGCACCCGGGAAATTCGCACTGGCCGGCCATTCGATGGGCGGGCGTGTGGCGCTCGAGGTCGTGCGACGTGCGCCGACCAGGGTGGCCGGTATTGCGCTTCTCAACGTTGGCGTCCACGCGCTCCGCGATGATGAACTGAGCAGTCGCGGTCGATTGGTGCAGCTGGCGCGGGAGCGCGGAATGTCGGCCGTTGCGGCGGAATGGCTGCCACCCATGATGGGCGCCCCGGAGGCGCGGATCGCCGCGCTGATGCCGCGTCTAACCGAGATGGTTGAGCGTGCAACACCGGAAGGCTTTGCGCGGCAGATCAGGGCCCTCCTCGAGCGACCCGACGCCGAAGCCGTCCTGCCATCCATCCGCGTCCCGACACTGTTGCTGAGCGGGACCCGCGACACCTGGTCACCTCTTGCGCAGCACGAGGAAATACAGCGCCGTATCGCGCATGCAACGCTGGTCGGAATCGAAAATGCCGGCCATATGGCGCCGATCGAGCAGCCGGACGCCGTCGCCCGCGCGCTTCGCGAGTGGCTCGGCAGGCTGTGAAGGGCCACTCGATGCTCCGACTGACAGCACGGCACGGAAACAACACCTGTGTCGGGTTCCTCCCGGATGATGCGGCGCCTGAGAAACTCTCTGGCGGGTGTCGTTCGACTCCCGGAATGCTCTGTGTTGTAGTCGCGGCCGAGGTTCCTGCGCTGCTATCCGCGCATTCTTCCGGCCGACCCTATACGCTTTCGCGAGCAAGGCATGAACTTTATCCGCCGCTGATCACCTGACGCCGCGGCGCCGGAGAATTGTCATGGGCAATCCAACCAAGCCGAAAGGGTTTCCCCTTCCAAGCACGCTGAAGGTGATTCCCGGCACCGAGCGGGCGCAGGCGGCCTATCCCTACTACATCCAGTTCGGCGAAGCAGATGACGAGCGCTTCTGGTTCTATAACTCGATGCACTTCCCGGAGCCGATGTCGGCGTTCGACATGGTGACGGCGGAGGCCGCGTATTGCGCGCTGGGTTCCGCGAACACTCGAGTTCACTGTCTACCCACGACGCTTGGGATCGATCACAGGATCATCAACGGACGCGTATACATTGGTGGCAACGCCGTGACCGACCCGGCTGAAATCGCGCGCCGCACGGAGCAGTTTCAGAAGCGGGCATTCTATTACTACGAGAACTGGGAGCGTCTCTACGCGCAGTGGCGCGAGAAGATGCTGGCACTGATCAAGGACGCACAGGCTCTGCCAAGGCCGGAGCTGCCCGAGTTCGAACCGCTCGCGAATGTTCACGCCGGGCGGGGAGTGGCCTCGAACCACTATCTTCTGGATACCTACCAGAGGACCCTCGAGGGTTACTTTCGGATGTGGCATCACCACTTCGAGTTCCTGCTCCTCGGGTACGGTGCCTATCTCACCCTCTTCGGATTCTGCAAGAAGGCATTCCCGGAGATCACCGATCAGACCATCGCCCGCATGGTGGCGGGCATCGAGGCGGAGATCTTCCGCCCGGACGACGAGCTGAAGAGGCTCGCGCGGCGCGCTGTGGAGCTCGGGGTGGATGCGAAGTTCCAGGATGGCTTGTCGGTCGAGGCGATCATCAAGTCGTTGCAGGAAGCGGGCGAGCCCGGGCGGGAGTGGCTCAATGAACTCGAGACCTCGCGTAACCCCTGGTTCAACATCAACGTCGGTGATGGTTTCTACCACTATCACCGCTCCTGGAATGATGACCTCTCTATGCCCTTTGCGGGGCTTCCCGAATACATGCGGCGAGTGAGGGCTGGGGAGTCACTGGAGCGCCCGCTCCAAAAGCTCCAGACCGAGCGCCGCCAGCTCATTGAAGACTACCGGACGCTGCTGAGCACGGATGACGAGCGCGCGGCCTACGACCAGATCATAGGTCTGGCCCATCGCGTATTTCCCTATGTCGAAGGGCACAAGTTCTACTGCGAGCATTGGTACACCAACCTGTTCTTCAACAAGATTCGCGAGTTCGGCGCGCTGCTGGCCACCCATGGCTTCTTCGCCGATGCCGAGGATGTCTTTCACCTGACTCATTACGAGCTCGAGGCGGCGATCATCGATCTCATGACATCCTGGTCAAATGGCTCGCCTCCGCGTGGACCCGCGCAATGGCCGAAGATAGTGGCCGAGCGCCGTGCCGCGCTGAAGGAGTGGGCCAAGCACGACACCGCGCCGGCCCTCGGACCGGTGCCGGACGTGATCGATGATCCGGCGATCGTCATGCTCTGGGGTATCACCCGGGAGAGCCTCGAGACCTGGTTGCGCGCAAGCGGTGACGCGGCCAGCAATGAGATCAGGGGGTTCGCCGCTTCCAGCGGGGTTGTCGAAGGCCCCGCGCGTATCGTCAAGTCGGTGGAGGAAATCCAGCGCCTGCAGAAGGGAGACATCCTCGTTTGCCAGATCACCAACCCGACCTGGACGCCGATCTTTCAGAAGATCGCGGGCGCGGTATCCGACATCGGCGGTTCGATGAGCCACGCTGCCATCGTGGCGCGGGAATATGGTCTTCCTGCCGTCGTCGGCACGGGTACTGCCACTTCGCGAATCAAGGACGGTCAGCGAATCCGCGTCGATGGCGGGCGCGGCGTGGTCACCATCCTTCAGTA
>DATBVX010000176.1:0-3086 GCA_036515135.1 Steroidobacteraceae bacterium | reverse complement strand
GCGCTTTCGCGCCGTGGTGCTGGAGGACAAGCGCTCGAGCTACCTGGTCGGCATGGCCGACCCGACGGACCTGTTCGCGTTCGACGAGATGACGCGGCTGCTCAAGCGCGACATCGAGGCCGCGGTGGTGAGCGAAGCGATGGTGCTCGCCACGATCGACCGGGTGTACCGCCGCACCGAGGCGATCAGCGGCCTCGCCAAGGACCTCGAGCGCGACGTGGGCGACGACTACATCGATTTCGGCACGCTCGGCCTCGGGGCGGGCGCCGAGGACGCGCCGGTGGTCAAGCTGCTCCAATCGGTGTTCGAGGACGCGGTGCAGGTGAACGCCTCGGACGTGCACGTCGAGCCGCAGGAGGGGCGCCTGCAGATCCGCTTTCGCATCGACGGCGAGCTGATGCCGCAGACGCAGGGCGACCCGAAAATCGCGCCGGCGCTCGCGCTGCGGCTGAAGCTGATGGCCGGCCTGGACATCGCCGAGAAGCGCATGCCGCAGGACGGCCGGATGGCCGTCATCGCGCGCGACCAGAAGATCGACGTGCGCATGTCGACGATGCCCACGCAGTTCGGCGAGTCGGTGGTGCTGCGGCTGCTCAACCGGCGCTCGACCCTGCAATCGCTCGACACCCTGGGCATGCCCGAGGACATGTACCAGCGTCTGCAGGAGATCATCCACCGCTCGCAGGGGATGGTGCTCGTCACCGGACCGACCGGGAGCGGCAAGACGACGACGCTCTACGCCGCGCTCTCCGAGCTGAACACGGTGGACCGCAAGATCGTCACGGTGGAGGACCCGGTCGAATACCGCCTGGCGGGCATCACCCAGGTGCAGGTGAACGAGAAGATCGATCTCAGCTTCGCGCGCGTGCTGCGCTCGGTGCTGCGCCACGACCCGGACGTCATCCTGGTGGGTGAGATCCGCGACGAGGAGACCGCGCACATCGCGCTGCGCGCCGCGCTCACCGGCCACCTCGTGTTCTCCACGGTGCATACGCTGGACGCGGCGAGCACGCCGATACGCATGATCGACATGGGGGCGCCCGGATTTCTCGTCGGGACCTCGGTGCACGCGGTGATCGCACAGCGCCTGGTGCGCCTGATCTGCGAGAGCTGCACCGCCGAGCAGGTGCCCGACAGCTACGAGGCGCGCTGGCTGGCGGCAGTGCTCGGGCCCGACTACGCGAGCCAGAAGTACTTCCGCGGACGCGGCTGCTCGCACTGCAACGGCTCGGGCTATGCGGGCCGCACCGGCGTCTACGAGATGCTCGAGATGACCACCGAGCTGGGGATGGCGGCGGCCCACGGGGACCCGAACCGCTTCGTCACGGCGGCGCGCGCGACGCTCAAGGGCCGCACCATCACCGACCACGCGCTCGACCTGGTGCGCCGCGGGCGCACCACCGTCGGGGAAGTCGTCCGGGTCGCCAACCAGATGGAGCTCTGATTGCCGCTGTTCTCGTACCGCGGTCGCAACGCGCGCGGCGACCTGGTCACGGGCACGCTCGAAGGCGCCGACAGCGGGACGATTGCGGATCAGCTGTTCAACAGCGGCGTCACTCCCGTGGACATCAGGCCGGCGGCGTCCGCAATCGCGGCGCCGCAGGTCCCCGATTGGTTGAAGCGCCTCACCGCGCCGAAGATCAGCGACGTCGACCTGATGCTGTTCTCGCGCCAGATGCACACTCTCCTCAAGGCGGGAGTGCCGATCCTGCGCGCCATGGCGGGGCTGCAGGAGTCGACGCGCAACCGCACGCTCGCCGAGGTGATCGGCGACCTGCGCGTGAGCCTGGATGCCGGGCGCGAGCTCTCCTCGGCGCTGCGGCGCCACCCCGCGGTGTTCAGCCCGTTCTACGTCGCGCTGGTGCGCGTGGGCGAGGCCACCGGGCAGCTCGACGCCGTGTTCGACCGGCTGTTCAAGTATCAGGAGTTCGAGAAGGAGATCCGCGACCGCATCAAGACGGCGGTGCGCTATCCGATCATCGTCATGGTGGTGATCGGCGTGGCGATCGGCATCGTCAACTTCTTCGTCATTCCGGCGTTTGCCAAGATTTTCGAGACCAGCAAGGTGGCGCTGCCGCTGCTCACGCGCGTGCTGATCGCGACGTCCGATCTATTCCTGAATTACTGGTATATCCTCGCCGCAGCGCTCGTCGGCGCTGTGGTGATGTTCAATCTCTGGGTCGGCACCGAGGCGGGACGATACAGCTGGGACAAGGCAAAGCTGCGAATCCCGCTCGCCGGCTCGATCGTCCTGCGGGCGACGCTCGCGCGCTTCGCGCGCAGCATGTCGCTTGCGCTGCACGCCGGCGTGCCGATCGTGCAGACGCTCACCGTTGTCGCAGAGGTGAGCTACAACAGTTATATCGGGCAACGGATCGAACAGATGCGCGACGGGGTCGAGCGCGGCGAAAGCATCCTGCGCACCGCGACGGTGGCGGCCGTGTTCACGCCCGCGGTGCTGCAGATGATCGCGGTGGGGGAGGAGTCGGGAGCGCTGGATGATTTGCTCGGCGAAGTGGCCGACATGTACGAGCGCGAGGTGGACTACGAGATCAAGAATCTTGCGGCGAACATCGAGCCCATCCTGACTGTCGGGCTGGGCATCCTGGTGCTCATTCTCGCGCTCGGCGTGTTCCTGCCGATCTGGGACCTCGGCAGGGTCATGCTGCTCAAGAAGTAGGTGCGGGGGCCGATCCCGCGGCGATGATTTTTCGCAACCGGCCACGGACGATCCTTCAGTCAGCGCTCTACATTGCGATTGTCGGTATAGTCGCGGCGGTGCTGCTGGAGCGGCTTCTCACCCTCGCGGAAGCCGCGGAGAAGGCCGCCATGGAGGCCACGGTGAGCCGGCTGCAAGCGGCGCTTTACGCGAAAACCGCGCTGCTAGCGCTCCGCGGGGAATACGCCGCGATCGATGCGCTCGCCAATCAAAGCCCTTTCCTCATCGTTGCGGCCAAGGCGTCCAACTATTTGGGCGAATTCGATGGCCTGCCGCCCGAGGGAGTCGAGGGCGGCAATTGGCTGTTCGATCGCGTGCGCGCCGAATTGGTCTATGTGCCCAATCTCACGCGATTTCTTTCCGGAGG
>DATBVX010000175.1:0-12539 GCA_036515135.1 Steroidobacteraceae bacterium | reverse complement strand
ACCGCCAACCGCCAACCGCCAACCGCCAACCGCCAACCGCCAACAATTAACCGCTCACCACTCACTCATCACCCCCGATGAATACTCTCCAGGTCATCGTTCTCGCGATCGTCCAGGGCATCACCGAGTTTCTGCCGATTTCGAGCTCGGGCCACCTGATTTTGGTGCCGTATTTCTTCAGCTGGCCGGATCAGGGCCTGGCATTCGACGCCGCGATCCACATCGGTACGCTGGCGGCAATCGTGGTGTACTTCCGCGTACAGCTCATGCACATGGCGAGCGCCTGGCTGCGCTCGCTGACGCGTCGCGAGCTCACTGCTGACGCGCGGCTCGGCTGGGCGGTGCTCTGGGGCACGATTCCCGTGGGGCTCTGCGGCCTGGCATTCAACGATTTCATCGAAACGAACTTTCGCAATCAGCTGCTCGTCGCCACGACACTCTCGCTGTATGGGATCGTGCTATGGCTTGCTGACAAGCTGGGCCGACGCGTGCGCGACGAATACACCGTGAACTGGCGCGATGTGCTGCTCATCGGTCTCGCACAAGCCCTCGCGCTCGTGCCGGGCACGTCGCGCTCGGGCATTACGATGACGGCGGGACTCTCGCTCGGCCTGACGCGCGAAGCGGCCGCCCGGTTTTCTTTCCTGCTCGCCGTCCCGGGAACGGCGCTCGCCGCTATTCTCGAGTGCTGGAAGATGTATCACGCCGCAGTCCCGGTGGACTGGAATTCAGTCCTTGTCGGCATCGTGCTGGCGGCGGTCAGCGGTTTCCTGTGCATCCATTTCCTGCTGCAGTTCATCCAGCGCATCGGCATGCTGCCATTCACGCTCTACCGGCTGTTGCTGGCAGGCGTCATCGTCTATGTCGTCGCATAGGCATATCGGCCACCAATCAGCCTGGGTGTTGTGCCTCGGAATCCTGTGCGCGCCGGCTTTAGCGCAGGATGCCTCGGATGCGTGGTTGCTTTCAGCCGGCGGGGAAGTCGATGAGGACGACGGTTACCGGATCGATGCCGGGGTCACGTGGCTGCCTTCCGAGTCGTCTTCAGTGACCCTGCTCGCCGGCACCGCGGATACTTCCACGGATCTGAACAAATCCTACTCGCGCGCGGCAAGCATTGGCGCGGACCGCTCATTCGGGAGTCTCGGCGTCAGCGCCGACTTACGCTGGTGGGGTGACCCCGAGCTCTTCGAGTCGACCGCGCTTGCCGGTTCACTCTATCTCCGGCGATCGGGATGGCGCGTGGCGTTGCGCGGGGAGGTGCGCCAGTCGGATTTCGAGGAATTCGCCTTCGACACCCAGATTCCGATTCGCGGCGCGCTCGTGCCCGTCTCCGGAGCCGCGAATTGCAGCCTCGACAATTCCGCGTACGGAGCATCGGTCAGTCATACGGGAAAGGCCTGGAGCGTGCTGTTGTCAGGGATGCAGTACGAGTACTCGTCCACCGACTGCACGATCAGGAACATCAATCTGCCGCCACAGGCGGGCAATCTGCCGCCGATCTCGCGCGAGCTCTTCCGGCGCATCGCCAATGCCGTGTTGCTCCAAGGTGCGCGCCTGATCGGTTCGCAGCTCACGCGCGAGAACGGGTTTCTCGATTACTCGCTCTGGGGTTCGCTGGCCTATCGGTCCGGTTTGCGCAGCTTTGCTCTCGACTACTTCCACGACCGCGAGGAATTCGCGGGCTTCGAAGCCGACACTCTCATCGGATCCGTGACATTTCCGGTGAGCGCGCGGCTCGACCTCGAGCTCAGGCTCGGCGCAACGGACAGCGACCTCGAAGGCACGGTGTCATTCGTCGGCCTGACGCTTCTTGCCTATCTGGGGGATTGAGGCCACACAGCTCCTCTTACGAGCGGCTCTGGTGTCGGCCGGCGGTGTCACGGACGGTCGTGAGCGCCTCTAGTCGCCGGTCGCGAAGGCGTGAAGCCATCGCCGGCCCCGTCAGCGTCGCGATTTCTTCCATCGTAGGCGCGACTGTCTGCACGGCAGTCAGTGCTCCGCGCAGAAAGCTGGACGGGTCGTAGGCTCGATCCTGCAACCCCTTGCGTCCGCGCGCATCGGCCTCACACGCCAGCAGGAACGACTCGAATCGCTCCGGTCGGCGGAGCGCATCGGTGTGTTCCAGCAGCTCCAGGACCGTCGTGGGTCTGAGCTCAAAGGCGCGATGCACCACGCCGTGGTGGCGGGCGACCAGCACCGCCAGTTCGCGGAACTCGTTCGGGATTCGCAACCGGTCGCAGAGATCATTCACGAGCCGCACGCTCGCGACTTCGTGAGCGGCGTGGCGCGGCCACTTCTCGCGCGGCGTGAGCGCCTTGCCGAGGTCGTGGACGAGCGCCGCGAAGCGCACAGTCGTGAGGGGCGAGAGGCGCGTTGCCATCTCGAGCACCATCAGGACGTGCACGCCGGTGTCGACCTCGGGGTGCCACTGCGCAGGCTGCGGCACCCCGAAGAGGGCCTCGATCTCGGGAAAGATCGCGCCCAGCGCGCTGCAGGAGCGCAGCACTTCGAAGAACGCCACGGGTCGTGGCTCGCCGAGCGCGCTCTCGGTTTCCTGCCAGACGCGCTCCGGAACGAGCGCGTGCACCTCACCGTTGCGCACCATCGTGCGCATCAGCTCGAGCGTCTCCGGCGCCACGCCAAATCCCAGCGGCGAAAATCTCGCGGCGAAGCGCGCAACGCGCAGCATTCTCACCGGATCCTCGACAAAGGCCTCGGAAACGTGGCGCAGCACGTGCGCCTCGAGATCGCGTCGTCCGCCGAATGGATCGACGAGCGCGCCATCCGGCGCGCGCGCCATCGCATTGATGGTGAGATCGCGGCGCTTGAGATCCTGCTCCAGCGTCACCGCCGGAGAGAACTCGGTGACGAAGCCGCGGTAACCAGTCCCCGACTTGCGTTCGAGACGCGCCAGCGCATATTCCTCGTTCGTTTCAGGGTGCAGGAAAACCGGGAACTCGCGTCCGACCTGACGGTAACCGAGCCGCGCCATCTCCGCGGGTGTGGAGTTCACCACCACCCAATCGCGTTCCGCGACCGCGCGCCCGAGCAGTTCATCCCGGACGGCGCCGCCCACCAGATACACTTGCATGCGGGAATACTAGCTCAACTGGCAATCCACCCGATGCGTCGCGCAGGTCTTAACATCGCACTGCTTCTCTGCATGCCATTGACAGGGTGCTACGTGCTGCACGCGGCCAACGGGCAATGGGAAGTGATGTCGCGGCGCGAACCGATCCCGCGCGTGGTGGCGGACCCCGCGACTCCGGCGCCCGTCAAGGCGCAGCTCGAGCGCGTCATCGGGATCCGCGAGTTCGCGGTTCTCGAGCTCAAGCTTCCCGATAATGACAGCTATCGCAGCTATGCCGATGTCGGGCGGCCGTACGTGGTCTGGAATGTCTTCGCCACCGGGGAGTTTTCCGTCGAACCGCGCCGCTGGTGCTTCCCGGTCTCCGGCTGTGTCGCCTATCGCGGCTATTTCGGCCAGCAGAAGGCCGAAAGCTTTGCGTCACGTCTGGCCCGGCAGGGTTACGACGTCTACGTCGGTGGCGTGCCAGCGTATTCGACGCTCGGTCATTTCGACGACCCGGTCCTCAACACGATGATCGGCTGGAGCGACGTGCAGCTCGCGGCGATCATCTTCCACGAGTTGGCGCATCAGGTGCTCTACGTGCCGAGTGACTCGTCGTTCAACGAGGCGTTTGCGTCGATCGTGGAAGATGAAGGTGTGCGACGCTGGCTGGAGCAGTCCGGGCGCGAGCAGGATCTCGCGGAGTATCGCCAGCGGCGGCGGCGCTACCTCGAGCTCGTGGAGCTGTTCGAAGTCACGCGGCAGCGGCTCAGGCGTCTCTATGCCGAGAACATGCCCCCGGAGCAGATGCGCCGGGCAAAGCAGGCGGTGTTCGCCCAGCTGCGGCGCGATTACGCGGCGCGCAAGGGCGCGGGAAATGGTCGCTCGGCGTTCGATGCCTGGTTCGAGAGCGGACCCAACAACGCACACCTGGTGTCGGTAGCGACGTACCAGGACTGCATTCCGGGTCTGCAGGCGCTGCTGACAGAGGTCGGCAATGACTTGCCGGCGTTCTACGCCCGCGTCGGCGAGTTGGCCGGAAAAAAGAATGCGGCCCGGCGGGAGCAGCTCTGTAACGCCGCTGGCGTCTCTCAGGCCCTGCGCGCACTCTCGCGGTATTCATCCAGCAGTCCGCTGGCCGACTTGTCGCCCAGGTACTGATGCACGATTCCGGCCATCGGCTGTGGCTTGATGCCGAGGCGGGCGAAGCCGTCTTCGGAGCAAATGCTGTCCACGGTCAGCGAACGGAAATTGTCGCTCGAGAACGGCTTGCCCGGTACGAAGTCGAAGATGAATGCCTGCGTGCGTCCAATGAAGTCGGGCAGCGCGACGATTGAGCGCTTGAGACCCAGAGTCCGCGCGGTGAAGGATACGATCTCGCGTAGCGTGAATATCTCGGGGCCGCACAGCTCCAGACTCGACCTGCTGGCTGCGCCGCCATGCAGGCAGCGCATCAACGCCTCGACGACGTCGCCTACGTACACCGGTGCAAAGCGGGCTGATGCGCGCGCCAGCGGAAAAATCAGCGGCAGCATGCCGAGCAGCTGCGCGAAGCGATTGATGAACGAGTCACCGGGCCCGAAGATCACCGACGGCCGGAAGATCGTGTAATCGATCGCGCTGCCACAGTCGCGGCGCACGATGTCTTCGGCCTCTCCTTTGCTGCGCAGGTAGTGACTAGGTCCCGTCCGCGCGTCGGCTCGCAACGAACTCATGTGCAGCAGCCGCGTTACGCCCGCGGACAGACAGGCCTGGGTCACCTTGCGCGCAAGCTCGGTGTGCGCGGCTCGAAACCCGGCGCCGCCGTACCCGCGTTCGTTGAGGATCCCGACGAGATTGACGACCACGTCGATCGAGGCGAACTGCACCGCCAATTGCACGGCATCGTGAACGTTGGCGTTTACCAACTGTAGCTCCGGCAACACCAGGAGGTGGCGATGCTGCTCGCGGTTGCGCGTGAGCACCTTGACGCGGTGGCCGGCGGCGATCAGCCGCGTGACCAGCCGGCTGCCGACAAAACCCGTTCCACCGAGCACACAGATCGAGAGAGAATTCACTGTGAATGCACCCTCATGAGCGGTGCATGATTATAGGCCCCTCGTGCGAGGGGCCTATACCGGTGCGGCTCGTGAGTCGGCCTAGCGGATCTGTAACAGCAGCGGGGTGTTGCCGCGCCGGATACTGAGCAGCAGCACGCTTTGGCCCGCCGCGGCCTCGCGCAGCTCAGCCGCGGTCGTGACGCGCGAGCGATTTACGCCGCTGATGATGTCATTCGCCCGCAGACCCGCCTGCGCGGCGCGGCTTCCCGCTTCGACGCTTTGCACCACGACGCCGGCCTGGTTGTCGGCGTCAGCGAGCTCCGCACCCTCGAGCGCGGGATGAACATCGGCCGCGGCGGTCGTCACGTCGCTGCGCTCGCCGATGGCCGCGGTGACCTTGCGCGGCTTGCCCTCGCGCACCAGACCGATCTCGACCTTGTCGCCGATGCGGAGCAGCCCGATGGCATTACGCAGCTCCGGCGCGCCTTTCACCAGCTGGCCATTCACCGAGGTGATGATGTCGTTGACCTTGATCCCGGCCTTATCCGCTGACGAACCCTCGGCTACCTGCGAGACGAGCGCGCCCTGAATGTCCGCGGGGGCGCCGGCGGCCTGCACCAGGTCCGGGGTGAGCGTATAGATGTTGACTCCCAGCAGGCCGCGCTTGACCTCGCCATACTCGATCAGCTGATTCATCACGCTCTTGACCATGTTCACCGGGATCGCAAAACCGATGCCGATGTTGCCGCCGGTGCGCGACAGGATCGCCGAATTGATTCCGACCAGCTCGCCTCGCAGATTGACGAGCGCGCCGCCGGAATTACCCGGGTTGATCGCGGCATCCGTCTGGATGAAGTCCTCGTAGCCGTCCGGGTTGATCCCTGAGCGGCCGAGCGCGCTGATGATGCCGGACGTGACAGTGTGTTGCAGGGCGAAGGGGTTGCCGATTGCGACGACGAAATCGCCGACTTCGACCTTGCTCGAATCGCCGAGCGGAATTGAGGGCAGCAGCGCCATCTTGCCATTCTGCTCATTGAGCTTGAGCACCGCGACATCCGAGCCCGTATCCGCGCCTACGACTTTGGCCGTGAAATTGCGGTTGTCGTGAGTCGTCACCGTGATCTCGGTGGCGTTTTCGACCACGTGCGCGTTGGTGATGATGTAGCCGTTCTTGGCGTCCACCACCACCCCGGAGCCGGCACTCTGTAACTGGCGTGGCCCCAAGTCGGGCGGCACGTCGAAAAAGCGGCGAAAAAACGGATCTTCGAGCAGCGGGTTGCGGCCACGATCCTGAACCGTGCCGCGCGTCGCGATGTTCACGACGGTCGGTGAAACTTTCTTGATCATCGGCGCCAGCGAGGGCACCGGGGTCTCGCCCACCTGGGCGGGCAGGGCGGCTTGCGCGGTCGCCATGCTCAGCAGGAGCGCGCTCAGCACGGACACGGCATGCAGCTGAATTCTCGTCATTGGGGTTGGAATCCTCGCATTGGGGCTCGGGATTCTACATGGCGATCCCGGCACGCCGTACACGACAGAAGAAGCGGGCGAAAAGTTCCGCCCGCCTCACAGGAGTCGATCTTTCAGCGCGCCGCTCAACGGCTGTCGACGCTGATCTTGCGCGGCAGAACGCTTGGCTGCTTGGGGATCACGATCTCGAGTACGCCATTCACGTGCTTCGCCTTGACAGCCTGCGAATCCGCCGTGTCCGGCAGACTGAAGCGGCGGAAGAACTCGCCGGTCACGCGCTCTACGCGGCGGAAGCCCGCCTTCTCGTCGCGCGACTCGCTCTCACGGCGTCCACGCAGCGTGAGCACGCCCTTCTCCAACGTCACTTCGAGGTCCTTTGGATCCACGCCCGGCAGATCGGCGGTCAGTACGAACTGCTCGTCCTCTTCCTTGATGTCGACAGCGGGAACCCAGTCCACGACCGAGCTGCGCGACTCATCGCCATTCTCGTAGGGCGCATTGAAAAGACGCTCCAGATCGCGGCTCAAGCGATTCACGAGCACCCACGGCTCATATCTCACGACATTCATCTCGATTTCCTCCATACCCAGGTTCGCAACGGGGTCACTTCGCACACGAGGCTGCGATTTGTGGACTCAAGCGCGCATTTCAACGTCACTCACAACGCGCGCCGAGCCATTCCTGGCGCCATCAGTGGATAACCTGTGGGCGTTCTGTGACTCTCCGGTGGACACAAGATATGGGGTGCGAGGCTTTTGGGGGGTTTTGCCGGGGCCGTCAAGCCTTTTCGTAGGTAGGTCTAATAACTAATTGATTAACAACTGTTTTATAAGCGCTGTTTTGACCCAAAAAATTCTTGACGAGCCGCGAGTCGCAGGCATAGGCTTGCGCCCCTGACACAAGATGTTGTGTTCACCCGCTGAAAGAACACGCGCCTGATCAGAAGAACCCGCCATCCACCCGTATTGCCGAAACAAGCGGAGCACCAGTCAAGCCCATGAATACGGTGGTCAAGATCGAACCGAAAGATTTGGACAGCATCGCCTTCCAGGAGGCGTCGCTCGACATCTGGGATAAGAAATACCGTCTCACGGCCAAGGATGGTTCACCGATCGACGAGACCATGGACGACACCTACAAGCGCGTCGCGCGCGCGCTGGCCGAGGTGGAACGCGAGGAAGCGCGCGAGCAGTGGAACGAGCGCTTCCTGTGGGCGTTGCGCAAGGGTGCGATCGCGGCGGGCCGCGTCATGTCCAATGCTGGTGCGCTCGATCACAAGCCGGCGACTTCCACCATCAACTGCACCGTCTCGGGAACCGTCCATGATTCGATGGATGACATCCTCAACAAGGTTCACGAGGCCGGGCTCACGCTCAAAGCCGGTTGCGGCATCGGCTATGAGTTCTCGACGCTGCGTCCGCGCGGCGCGTATGTGACCGGTGCGGGCTCCTACACTTCCGGGCCGCTGTCGTTCATGGATATCTACGACAAGATGTGCTTCACCGTGTCCTCCGCCGGCGGTCGCCGCGGCGCGCAGATGGGCACCTTCGATATCGGCCATCCGGACGCGATGGAATTCATCCGCGCCAAGCGCGAAGCGGGCAGACTCCGCCAGTTCAACCTGTCGCTGCTCGTCACCGATGAGTTCATGCGCGCCGTCAAGGCGGATGGTGAGTGGAAGCTGGCGTTTCCGCTCAATCGCAAGGCGTACGAGGCGGAACAACCGGATCTCTCGGATAGCGACCAGTACGTGTGGCGCGAGTGGCCGACGCAGGACAACTACGTCGTCAACGAACAGGGACGGGTCGCCTGCAAGGTCTACAAGACGCTGCCGGCGCGGCGCATGTGGGACGTGATCATGTCCTCGACCTACGACTTTGCCGAGCCGGGGTTCGTGCTCGTCGACCGCGTCAATGAGATGAACAACAACTGGTTCTGCGAAAACATCCGCGCCACCAATCCCTGCGGTGAACAGCCCCTGCCGCCGTACGGGTCCTGCCTGCTGGGCTCCATCAATCTGACGCGTTTCGTGCGGCATCCCTTTACGGACTCGGCGGAGTTCGACTGGGAAGAGTTCCGCGGCGTGGTGCAGGTCTTCACGCGCATGCTCGACAACGTGGTGGAAGTCAACGGATTGCCGCTCGGGCGCCAGCGCGAAGAGATCGTGCGCAAACGCCGTCATGGCATGGGCTTCCTGGGCCTCGGTTCCGCCATCACCATGCTGGGGATGAAGTACGGCACCAAGCCCTCGGTGCTGTTCACCGAGCGCGTATCGCGCGAACTGGCGCTCGCCGGCTGGCAGGCGGCGCTCGATCTGGCGCGCGAAAAGGGACCCGCGCCCATCATGACGGAGGAATTCACCGTCACGCGCGAGTTGCTGCGCAAGCGCCCCGAAATGGCAGCCGACGGCTGGCGCGTGGGCGCGAAGATTCCTGGCCGCGTTCTGCACGCTCGCTACAGCCGCTACATGCAGCGCATCGCGCAGGTCGCGCCCGAGCTCGTCGACGAGCTCGCGGAAGTTGGTGCGCGCTTTACGCACCACAGTTCGATCGCACCCACCGGCACCATTTCGCTGTCGCTGGCCAACAATGCCAGCAACGGCATCGAGCCGTCGTTCGCGCATCACTACTTCCGCAACGTGATTCGTGAGGGCCGCAAGACCAAGGAGAAGGTGGACGTCTTCTCCTTCGAGCTGCTGGCGTACCGGGAACTGATCAATCCGCGTGCCATGCCCGGTTCGAACAGCCCGGCGGAGAAGCTGCCCGACTACTTCACCACGGCGGAGACCGTCACGCCGCGGGAGCACGTCGATATCCAGTCGGCGGCACAGACGTGGGTCGATTCATCGATCTCGAAGACTGCCAACGTGCCCACTGACTACAAGTACGAGGACTTCAAGGACATCTATCTGTATGCCCACGAGAAGGGACTCAAGGGCTGCACCACCTTCCGCTTCAACCCCGAGGCGTTCCAGGGTGTGCTGGTCAAGGAGGAAGACCTCAAGAACACGACCTACGTTTTCACGCTCGAGGATGGCACCGAAATCCAGGCGAAGGGTGACGAGGAAATCGAGTACGACGGCGAGAAGCACACCGCAGCGAATCTCTTCGATGCCTTGAAAGAAGGCTATTACGGGAAGTTCTGAGCCATGAGCGCAATTCGCATCGACAAGAAGATCGCCAAGTACCGGGTGCACAAGCCCGAGGACACGGCGCGGGAATCTCTGAAGGACAAGGAGCGCGGCACGGAGATCGTGCGTACGCGCGACGGGCGCGAGGCCAAGGTCATCCGGATGCACGAGAAGCTCGAGCGTCCGGAGGTGCTGATCGGCTCGACCTACAAGATCAAGACGCCGGTTTCCGATCACGCCATGTACCTGACCATCAACGATATCGTGCTGAACGAGGGCACCGAATACCAGCAGCGACGCCCGTTCGAGATCTTCATCAATTCCAAGAATCTCGATCACTACCAGTGGATCGTGGCGCTGACGCGCATCATCTCGGCGGTGTTCCGCAAGGGCGGCGACGTCACGTTCCTGGTCGACGAGCTGAAGGCCGTGTTCGATCCGCGCGGCGGCTACTGGCAGTCGGGCGGCAAGTTCATGCCCTCGATCATCGCGGAGCTCGGTTACGTCATCGAGCGGCACCTGCAGACCATCGGGCTGATCCCCAAGTCGCGGCTCGACGAACATCGCCAGAAGCTCATCGACGAGAAGCGCGCCGAGTTCGAGGCGCGGCGCAAGCAGCAGGATGCTTTCGCGAAATCGCACTACCCGGAAGGAGCGCAGCTCTGCACCAAGTGCAACACGGCCGCCGTGGTGATGATGGACGGCTGCATGACGTGTCTGGCCTGCGGTGACTCCAAATGCGGATGAGGTGGACGACTCCCCCGTAAAGCCAATCGCCAACCGATTTGCAGGCATGTCGGATCCGGGTTCCCCGCCCGGTGACTCCCCCGCCAGGGAGGTGATGTGCCCCCTTTCAAGGCAGCCTTCGGGCTGCCTTGTTTTTCGTGGCATTCGGTCACGGCGAACTCCGTTCAGGTCAGGAAATCTATGGGGGGAGCCCGGGGCATGAGACGAGGGTCGATGAGAAGCAGACCGCTGAAGTCATTCCGCGCCGCCTCGATCGTGGCGCTATGCATCGGATCGATGGGTACGGCCGAAGCCACGAATCCCTTCGTGCGGCCGGCCGAGCTCGAACCCGATGTCCATTTCTGGACGCGCGTGTACACGGAAGTCACGGTGAACAGCGGTTTCATCCACGACGACCGCCACCTGGGCGTCGTCTATGAAGTCATTACCTTCGGACAGAACCTGTCACCGAATGAGCGCGCGAAGCGCGTGGAGCGGGCCAAGGACAAATATCGCGCCGTTCTCAAGCGCCTGGCCCGCAGCGGAGCGGGCAGCGATTCCGAGGATCGGCGCGTGCGCGCCTTGTGGCCGGAACATACGAGCGCACGGGCTCTTGAGGAAGCCGCCGAGCGCGTCCGCTTCCAGCTCGGGCAGGCCGATCGGTTTCGCGATGGCGTAATTCGTGCCGGCGCCTATGAGGCCCACATCGCCGAGACGCTCGCCAACATGGGGCTGCCGGCCGAGCTCGCAGCACTTCCCCACGTCGAGTCCTCGTTCGATCCAACCGCGTATTCGCGCGCCGGAGCTGCGGGGCTGTGGCAGTTCATGCGCTCCACCGGGCGCCGCTACATGCGCATCGACGCCGTCGTGGACGAACGCATGGATCCGTATCGCGCCACGGTCGCAGCCGCGCAGCTGCTCGAGTTCAACTACAAGCTTCTCGGCACGTGGCCACTGGCGCTCACCGCCTACAACCACGGCGCCGCCGGCATGCGCCGGGCGAAGGAAAAGCAGGGTACCGATGACATTGTCACGATCATTCGCAAACACAAGAGCCGCACCTTCGGTTTCGCCTCGCGCAATTACTATGTGGCATTTCTTGCCGCGCTCGATGTCGATCACAACGCCGAGAAGTACTTTGGCCCATTGGAACGCCAGGTCGAGGTCAAGGCGCGCGACGTGGTCATCCCGGCATATGTTCCCGTGAACGCGCTCGAGCGCGTATTCGCGCTCGAGCGCGCCAGCTTGCGCGTCCTGAATCCATCGCTCACAGCGGCGGTCTGGAACGGGGATCGCTATGTACCGCGGGGATTCGTGCTGAGGGTGCCCGAGTCCGCGGTTGCAGCGACCGAGCCGGCCACGCGCTTCGCTGCCCTCGCTGCAGACGAACGATTCGAAGGGCAGAAAGTCGATCGGCTGTACCGGGTTCGCAGCGGCGATACGCTTTCAGGTATTGCAGCCGTTCACGGCACGACCGTCTCTACGCTGATGCAGCTCAACGGGATCGGCAGAGCGAACCAGCTCCGTCGGGGTCAGCTCCTCCATCTGCCGGGCGCCGAACCGCGCCCGGTCGCGGTGGCGGCAGCGGCTCCGCCGACGGCCGCTCCGGCTGCGCAGCAGGAGGTCTATGTCGTGCGGCGCGGTGACTCTCTCTCCGAGATATCGCGCCGCGTCGGGGTCGCGGAGCAGGAACTGCTCGAACTCAACCGCCTGAGCGACCGCAATTTTATCTACGAGGGCCAGAAGCTGCGCGTGGCAGCCGCTGGCGCACCGGCCGAGCCGCTGCGAACCGGAACCGTGACGGTGACCGAAGTCGCGCCACAGTCCTACATCGTCGTCGATGCCGAGGCGCAACCGGAGGAACGACAGGCGAGCGAACGTGAGATCGCGCTCGCCCAGGCCGCGGAACCGGTGTCGGCGGCGCAAGCACAGGCGCTGGGGCCGACCCTGATCACCGGCGCGCAGGCAGTAGCCAATGCGGCTGATCCCAGTGACTACACGGTGGCGGATGATGGCACCATCGAAGTTCAGGCGACGGAAACACTCGGTCACTACGCGGAGTGGCTGGGGTTGCGCGCGAGCCAGCTTCGCGAACTCAATCACA
>DATBVX010000174.1:0-2263 GCA_036515135.1 Steroidobacteraceae bacterium | reverse complement strand
CAGCCATTGCAAGGACAGCCGATACGTTTCGCCGTCGAGCCGCTTGACGTGGGGATGGGTCGCGCCGAGGATGATGTACACCACGTTCGGATAGCGGGCCAAAATGGCGGGCAGGGCGGCGATGACATTTTCGATCCCTTTATTCGCCGAGAGCAAGCCAAAGCTGAGTAAGACGATTTTGCCCTCGACGCCAAACAGGTCTTTGTGAAAACTCGGATCCACAAATGGCACGTCGGGGATGCCGTGTGGGATCAGATCAATCTTCTCCGGCGACACGCCGTAGACCTCTTGCAAGAATTCCGCGCCGCGCTCGCTCATGACGACCAGCCGATCGGACAGGGCCGCGACTTCTTCCAGCACCCGGCGCTGATCCGGGTCGGGGTCGTGCAGAATGGTGTGCAGGGTCGTGACGACGGGCATGCGCAATTCACGCAAGAGGGCCAGGATGTGACTGCCCGCTCGCCCGCCGAAGATGCCATATTCGTGTTGCAGGCACACTAGGTCTACGCTGTTGATATTCAGGAAGTCGGCGGCGCGGCGATAAGAGTCAATGTCCTTCTCCGTCAATTCAAAGCGCACGCGGGGCGGGTAGGCGTAGCCGGCCTCGACGTCGTTGACGGGCAGGGCAATGCACGTTGTGTCACCGTATTCGGCGGCGATGGCCTCGCACAAGTCGGTAGTGAACGTGGCAATGCCGCACTGGCGCGGCTGGTAGTTGCCGATGAACGCAATGCGGTTGAGCGAGGCGGTTCTCTGTTCGGTCATATCTGATTGGCTCCTACCAGCCCATATACCTTCACGGGCTGACTTTTCCCCCGAATCTCCACCGGCCCGAGGTCGGCGAGCGCATACGCTTCGGCTTTCGGCCCCAACGCGGCATGCGTGAACTCGCTGAGAAGTATAGCGTGTTCCGGGAAATTCTTCTTCAACCCCTGTATGCGCGCCCCGACGTTCATCGCGTCGCCAATGAGCGTGTATTCCTGTCTTTCTTCCGAACCGGTCGCGCCCGCGGTCACTTCGCCCGTGTTGAGGCCCATCCCGAACTTCAAGATGGGTTGACCCAACGCCGTACGTTTTTGATTGACGTATGACAGTCCCTCGCGCATGGAGAGGGCGGCCTGCACGCCGCGGTCGGCGTGGTCGCGGTACTCGGTCGGCGCGCCGAAGACACATACCACTTCGTCGCCCACAAAGCGATTGACGATGCCGCCGTGCGCTTCGGTGGCGAGGATGATGACTTCGAAGTACTGATTCAGCGCAGCCATCACGTCTTCGGGCGCGTGCGCTTCGGCGAAGGTGGTCGAGCCGCGCATGTCGCAGTATAGCACCGTGATAGTCTTGCGTTCGCCTGCCAGCGTGACGCGGCCTGCGAGCACGGCTTCGCCGACCTCGCGGCTGAGATAGCGCCCAAACAGGTCGCGCATCCGCTCGCGGTCATTGAGGCCTTGCACCATCTCGTTGAATGACCGGGCCATGCGGCCCACTTCGTCCCAGCGCGCTTCGGGGACGCGTTGGGTGAGGTCACCGCGCGCCACCGCCTGCGAGGCTTCTGCGATTTGAGAAAGCGGCGCGAGGGCGCGGCGGGTGAAGAGCACGGTGAGCAGAATGGCGACGGCGAGGGCGGCGGCCATCATCCCCACCGAGCCGCGCACTATGTCGCGCACGATATTATCCACCGGTTCGGTCGAGAGCCCCACCACGGCATAGCCCAACGGCCGTCCGGCCTGATTCTCAATCGCCATTGCCGCTTCAAACGTGCGCTCGCCCGTCCAGGCGGTAAAGCGCACGTTGGAGGCGGACCCGGCGAGGGCGACGGTGTCGGTGAGGATGCGGTTGTTGTACTCGGCGCGGTTGCTGAGAATAACTTTGTGCTGGTTGTCGGTGATGAAGGCGTATTTCAAGCTGAAGTCGTAGGGTGAGCTACCGCCTTGAAAGAGTTCGTTCAATGAATCGGCTTGCCCGCCGGATTGTTGGAACATATCGGTGACGAGCGCGGGCGTGAGTTCGGTCACCTCGGCGGAGAGTTGGCTTTGGGTCGAACCGACCATCAATTCTAAACCCCGCGCAAAGATGGCGCGCATATTTTCTTCCAGCAGTTGGCGTTCGTAATTCACGCGCACGGCGGTGAGCGCGGCGATGGTGAGGACGATGATGAGGCCGGTAGTGAAGGAGAGTTTGGCCGCGAGCGGCAGACGCACGAGGAGGCCGCGCAAGCCGGTGGGGCCGAGGTGTTTGGCTGGGGGCAGGAATCCGGTCGCGCCCT
>DATBVX010000173.1:0-7621 GCA_036515135.1 Steroidobacteraceae bacterium | reverse complement strand
CGGCCAGGTGTTCGTCATCAACGTTCAGTCACCGATCGACGCGGCGATGATCGACAAGCTCGGTCTCACCGGGCGCACGGAGATGATCGCCCCAGGCGGCGGCTGGACGGCCATCATCGCCCCTGACGGACGCATCATCGGCGGGCCGCTGGTGGGCGAGGAAGGCATTGTCTACGCCGATATCGACATGGAAGAACGGATCGGCATGAAGTACGCCTGCGATTCGATCGGCCACTACGCGCGGCCGGACGTGGTGCGGCTGGTGCTGAACCTGCAGAAGCAGAATGTCGCGGAGATCATTACCGAGCCGGCGCCACCGGGGCTCGCGGATACCAACTCGCCGGCGACCACGCATGGGGACATCGACGCCAGGATATTGATCGGGTGAACTTTCCGGCAGAAGAGACGCCGATTGCCCGTGGAGCGGTCCTGACCGTGCTGGTGTTCTCTGTGGCGGCCCGCACAAACTTCCTGGTACTCATCCTCGCCCTCGACTGGAAGTCGCTTCACTGTTGAGCACACGACACGTGCGCGGCGCTTGAGCGCGCGATCGTGCGATTCCTCAATTGCGAGTATAAAGAGTGCCGATCAGCGCCGTGGGTGATGAAAATGGTTTGACATATTCTTGATCTGCGGGGCGTTCTTGGATCAACTCACCGGCGTTTTCTCGAATATTGGAAATCCGCGCCTCTGAATTCTCACCAGCCTGATCGATCCCTCCAAATAACGCCAACTGAAATCGGGGAGCAAGTTTATGAACGCAATCTTTCGACGGTCCTTGTGCATCGGGGCCTTCTCGGCATTGGGCTTAATTACAGTCTCATCGGCCAATGACGCCCAACCCGCCTCGCACGATGGGCAGGACGCCCGATGCGCGAAACTTCCGGGGCACGCGCAATTAAGAGCTGCATTGTCGTCGGCGAGGCAGCAAGCAAATGGCGGATTCAATCTGGACATGTGGGGGACAGTGGTCAATCGGGACGGCATCGTCTGTGCCGTCGCATTCACCGGGGACAACCGGGGATCTCAATGGCCGGGCAGCCGCGTCATTTCCGCACAGAAAGCCAACACGGCGAATGCATTCAGTCTTCCGGGGCTGGCGCTATCGACAGCCAATCTGCATGCAGCAGTGCAGCCGGGCGGGTCGCTGTTCGGATTACAGCACAGCAATCCCGTTGAGACGCTCGTCGCTTATCAAGGTCCTGCTTCCAGGTTTGGACGATCGAACGATCCCATGATCGGTTCACGCATCGGGGGTGTGAATGTCTTCGGTGGAGGTCTCGCGCTCTACAATTCGAAGAATGAGCTGGTGGGCGCCATCGGTGTGAGCGGCGACACCTCCTGCGCAGATCACAACATCGCATGGCGCACGCGTCACACGCTCAATCTGGACTTCGTTCCCGCTGGAGTGAGCGCTAACGGTGATGACAACATCAACTACAAAGGGATCGTGCCGTCGCCGAGTCTTGCGGATGACTTTTCCCATCCTGTCTGCAAGATCGCGGGTGTTGACGGGGTTTCCTCCATCAGCGCAGGGCTGCCGCCCATACAGAACTGATAGAGCAAGATCGGCGGCGGGCGGGCAAAGACCCGTCCGCCGCTCGGTCCATCCAGGACTGAGGCGCGGCGATAACTACGAATACACCGACTACGGCGACTGGTAGGGCGTGCGAGAGCTGATGCTTTCCTCGGCGAACAAGCTCGCTGGAATCTGCGCCGATTTCCTGATCTGTCCCGACAACGCGATTCACCCGGCCCTGTCTTACGTCGAACCGCGTTCACCGCTGCCGTGGTTGCACATCGCCGAGGTCGTCGCCGGAAAGACCGCCGAGCGCGAGCAGAACAATCGCATCATCGGCGATGCTGGGCCAGCCTGAACAGATTCAGGGCCCCGGAGAGCCAAACTTAGGCGAGCAAGGGCACGACCCGGCACTGGTCGAGTTATGATTCCGTCATGACGGGAACACTCTGGATCGGGACACGCAAAGGCACGTTTACGTTGCGGCCGGATGCGCGGCGGCGGACGTTTCGGCTGGCTGGCCCGCAGTTCCTCGGTCACATCATTCATCACATCGTCGCTGACCCGCGCAATCCGAAAATCGTTCTCATGGCCGCCAAGACCGGCCATCTCGGGCCGACGGTGTTCCGTTCGACTGATCGCGGTCGCACTTGGAAGGAGGCGACGCAGCCGCCCGCGTTTCGCAAGGCGCTCGAAGGCGAAACGGCGCGCGCCGTGCAGGCGGTCTTCTGGCTCACACCAGGCCACGCATCGGAGCGCGGCACATGGTATGCGGGCACGTCGCCGGCCGGCCTCTTTCGATCGGAGGACGGCGGCGAGAAATGGGAGTCGGTCGCAGGCTTCAACGATCACCCGATGCGGCCTCAGTGGGCGACGGGCTTTGGCACGCCGGGGGGAGAGCTATTGCATTCGATACTGATCGACCCCCGCGACTCCAGGCACCTCTATCTGGCCATCTCCGCCGGCGGCGTCTTCGAGTCAACCGATGCCGGCAAAAATTGGGCGCCGCTGAACGAAGGTGTCGAAGCGAATTTTATTCCGACTCCAGACCCCGAGTTCGGTCACGATCCCCACTGCGTCGCCTTGCATCCACTCAATCCCGACCGGCTCTACCAGCAGAACCACTGCGGCATTTATCGCCTCGATCGTCCCGCCCGGCGCTGGCAGCGCATCGGCACGGCGATGCCGAAGAAGATCGGCGACATCGGCTTTCCGGTCGTGCTCGATCCACGCGATCCCGACACGGCCTGGGTGTTGCCGATGGACGGCAGCACGGTCTGGCCGCGCACGGCGATCGAAGGCAAACCCGCGATCTTTGTCACGAAGAATGCCGGCAAGAGCTGGCGTCGCCTCGACAAAGGTCTGCCGCGCGCGCAGGCCTGGCTCACGGTGTTGCGGCAGGCCATGTGTTCGGATGCCGGCAAGCCCTTGGGCCTCTACTTCGGCACCACCAACGGCGAAGTCTGGGGGAGCGCAAATGCTGGTGAGGCCTGGCGTTGCATCGCGCGCCATCTGCCGATGATCTACTCCGTCACGTACTCGGTCTGAGTGGCTCAAGCGCCATGGGCTGTACGGTTCGCATTCCGAGTCCGCTTCGTTCCTACACCAACGGCGCGGCGTCGACTGCGGTCAATGGCTCGACGGTCGCCGAAGTGCTCGCGGATCTCGATCGACGTTTTCCGGGAATGCGCTTTCGCATGATCGACGAGCAGGATCGGATACGGCAGCACATTCGCCTCTACGTCAACACGCGTGCTGCGACCCATCTCGCTGAACCCGTGCGGGCAGGTGACGAAGTTCACGTGATTTGTGCCCTCACCGGCGGCTAGGCTCGTGTCTCGCGGGGTGCTCTCATCGTCGGAGCTTGCGCGTTATCAGCGTCACCTGTCACTCGCCGAAATCGGCGTGGAGGGTCAGGAGAAGCTGAAGCGCGCGCGTGTTCTTGTCATCGGTGCCGGCGGATTGGGCTCGCCCTCTTCCTTGTATCTTGCGGCCTCAGGGGTCGGCACGCTCGGTATCGTCGACTGCGACCGCGTCGACGTCTCGAATCTCCAGCGGCAGGTGCTCTTCGACACCGGCGGCATCGATCGAATGAAAGCCGAGGCCGCGCGCGAACGCCTGCAAGCACTCAATCCCGAAATCAACATTGTTGCGCACGCAGTCGAGCTGCGCGCAAACAACGTTTGCGATGTGCTCAAGGACTACGACGTCGTGCTGGATGGCACGGACCGCATGGCGACGCGGTTCCTGGTGAACGATGCCTGCGTGATTCTGCGCAAACCGCTCGTTTCCGCCGCCATTCACCGCTTCGAAGGTCAGGCGATGACCTACGTGCCGGGACGCGGCCCCTGCTATCGATGTCTGTTCCCCGAGCCGCCGGTACCGGGGACAATTCCAAGCTGCGCGGAGGCGGGTGTCCTCGGCGTTCTGCCCGGAGTGCTCGGTACGATTCAGGCGACCGAGGCCATCAAGCTCATCGTCGGCGCCGGCGAACCGCTGATCGGACGGCTCCTCACCTACGATGCGCTCGAAATGCGCTTTCAGGAATTCAGTTTCGCGCGTCGCACGGATTGCGCAGTGTGCGGCGATGCACCTGCGATCACGCAGCCCAAGGATCCAGTCGAGATCTGCGGCCCCGAGGCGCTGAGCCGCGTGCGCCGACTCGCCCCACGCGAGCTCGAGTTGCTCATCGCGTCAGCGGGAGCCAGCACGTATGCCATCATCGACGTGCGCGAACCGCACGAGTTCGCGGTGAGTCACCTGCCGCATGCACGCAACATCCCGGTCGGCGAGCTCATGCGGCGCATTGGCGAGATTCCGGTGGCTGCCACGGCGATTTTCATGTGTCGCAGCGGCGGGCGAAGTCTCACCGCCTGTGGCATCGCCGTCGGCGCCGGCATCAAATCGCCCGCGCATCTCGAGGGCGGCCTGCTCGCGTGGGCAGCTCAAGTCGACGCGCGATTCGATGTGGCGCCTTTAAGATAGCGGCGTTCAGCCGACCCCCGGCTGTGCTCCTTGTCTTGAGCGTGTCGACGAATTATCTTCAGGGCACGCGAACAGGTCGGCGGCCCTTTCCCAAAGGGCGAATAAGGGAGAGGAACACGATGACTACGCGTTCAATCGTCCTGAGTCAGGCTACGGCAGCGTTGCTGCTTTCGGGCTCGATCTCGTTTCTGGCTGCCGATGAGCCAGCGGGCGAGACCGGGGACCTCTGGGAGGTAACCTCCCGGATGTCTATGGAGGGGATGCCGATTGAGCTTCCTGCGCAGACGCAACGCGTTTGCGCGCCGAAGGAGTGGACTGAGCCACCCACGGGACCCGGTGGGCCAGGCCGGTGCGAGAGCTCCGATTTCCAGAAAGCGGGTGACAAGGTCACCTGGAAGGTGAGCTGCTCCGGGCCCCCGCCGTCGACCGGGGTCGGTGAGATCACAAGAAGCAGCGCCGAGGCTTATGCCGGCTCCATCAAGTTCACCTCCTCCGACGGTGTCATGACGATAAAGATCAACGGCCGCCGGCTCGACGCTTGCACCGTCGGCAAGTGATCGGGCGCGCCTGCCCGCAAGTTTGATCCGTCCCGAGTGACCCAAAAAAAACAGGGCCCCGCCAATGCGGGGCCCGGCCGTCGATCCATCGTCCAGTACCGGATTACGGCTTCCCGGACTTGGACTCCCAAACATAGTCCGCGTGCGACCCGCAGATATCGGTGAACGCATCGGCGAGCGGATCATCCTGCAGCGCCGCCACGATGCTGCCGCGTGCGGCCAGCAGCGATTTCACGTCCGGGGCCGTCATCGTCGAAAGCCTCCGGTACTCGCCACCCACGATGTGCTCCAGCCAGCCCCAGCTGGTCAACTTGCCCTCGGCGACCAGCTTGTCATACATCGGGGCAAAAACCTGCTTGACCAGCGCGTCCGCCTGATCCTCGCGGCCGGAGTCGCAGACGTAATAGACCGAGAACGCGGCCTTGCCACGCGCCTGCGTGGTTGCGTTGCCAGCGACCACTTTCCAGATGTAATCATCATGCGAGTTGCAGATCTTGCCGGCTTCCTCACTCATGGCCTTGTTCTTGGCCTCGATCGCATCGCCGATCTTTTCCTGTGCCGCAAGCAGGGCGTCAATGCTCGACGCCTGGTGGAACTGCACGCGGCGCCACTTGCCGCCGGTATGGTGGGCCAACCAGCTCCAGCCGGTGATGCTCCCATCGGCCACTGCGGCATCGTAGAACGGCTTGTCCAGCTTCTCGACGATCTCATCGGCCCGTTCCTGCCGCGTGACGTCGCAGTAGAAATAGGTCGCGTACGTGTAGGAGTCCTTTTCCTGCGCCACAGCAATACCGCTCGCCCAGAGCGAGCACATCAGCAATGGCAAGGTCAATACAAACGTTGCTCTCTTCACGGAATCTCCCCTTGTGTTGTTGTATTCAGCTTGTTTACGGGCGGTGCTCCGCCCGGCGGCTGAGGGGCGCGAGTATAGCCTTCCCCATCCGTGTTGCTTCGGAATTCGAGATCAACCGGACTCATGCCGGTCGTTGCTCGCGAGTACACCTCGGCGTCCTGGCACTCCTCGGCTCGAATCGAGGACACAGGGATGGAATCGGCGCAATCTCTCCGCGCGCGCCAGCACGTCATATACTGCCGCCCAGACTCGTTTCGTCGAACCACCCCCCGATAACAACTCGACCGGGAGACATCCATGGCCGCACGTTCGAGATGGCAACTCGTTGCATCGCTGGCATTCGTCCTGACGTTGGGTGCTTGCGGCAAGCAACAGGAGGAGCAGGCCGCAGCTCCTGCAGCCGAAGCGCCTCCGCCAGCTGCTGCGCCGGTAGCCGAGACCGCACCTCCAGTTGCTGCGCCTCAAGCGCCGGCACCAGAAACCGCTGCAGCCCCGGTACTCGACGAAAAGGCAGCCGCGATTCAGGCCGCGCTGGCCGAGGAAGCCATAGTGAGCGACGCGCGCGGCCAGTGGGCCGTGTCGGCTTCGGCAAGCTCAACCTATGCAAGTAACAAAGCCCCCGAATCGATGACCGATTACGCACCCGCCATGGCAACGGGAGCACCGGATTGCGAGCGCTACGGCGACAACGGCAAGTCCTGGGCAACCGAGATGGCCGACAAGGGCATCGAATGGTTGGAAGTGAAATTCGCAAAGCCGGTTCACGCCACCGAATTGCGAATCCGTCAAAACTACTATCCGGGTGCGATCATCAAGCTCGAGCTGATCGACGAGAGCGGCGCCCGACACGCCGTGTGGCAGGGTGCCGACGATCAGCAGTATCCGCAGAACGCGATCAGCTGGTTCAACAAGTCGTTCGAGAAGACGTCGTACTCGACCGTCGGCGCACGGATCACGCTGGCATCCAACGCTGTTCCTGGTTGGAACGAGATCGACGCGGTGCAGTTGTTGGGAGACTGATGCCGGCGCAGTCGAACTTCCCCGTCATCGCCCTGGTTTCGGCTCGCGCGGCGCGCGACCTCGATGAGGATCTTCCGCCACTTGTCGCTGCCCTCCGGAGCAGCGGCGCCGACGTGCGCGTTGTCGACTGGGACGATGAGGGCGTGGATTGGAGTGCCTTCGATATCGCCCTGCTGCGCTCGACGTGGGATTACTCGACGCGCCTGGAACTGTTCCTGGCGTGGGCCGAGAGGGCCGCCGGGCAGACGCGACTGTTGAACCCGCTATCGGTGGTTCGCTGGAACACCGACAAGCACTATCTTGCCGATCTCGCGAGCGCCGGCGTGCGCATCGTGCCAAGCGAATTCGTCGAGCCGGGGCAGGACGCCACCGCGGCGCTCGCGGGATTCCAGTCGCGGCACGGCACTGACGAACTGGTCGTGAAGCCGGCGGTGGGCTCTGGATCGCGCGACGCACAGCGTCACAGGTCTACCGAGCGCGCAGCGATCACCGAGCACATCCGGCGTCTCACCGATGAAGGCCGCAGCACCTTGTTGCAGCCCTACCTCAATCGCGTGGATGCGCATGGCGAGACCGCGCTCATCTACTTCGCCGGACGCTTCAGTCACGCCATTCGCAAGGGCCCGCTGCTGCGATCCGGGGAGGGTCCAACCGGAGGGCTGTTCGCCGCCGAGACGATCACGCCGC
>DATBVX010000172.1:0-5429 GCA_036515135.1 Steroidobacteraceae bacterium | reverse complement strand
TCGCACCTTCCGGCTGTTCGAGCAACGCGCCAGCCGCAAGGACCTTCTGTTCGCGAGATGCATCCGCTTGGAACAGGAGGTACACATAGTAGCCAAAACCGGGAACATCCCGTTGGCCAGCTACTAGAATACCGATCAGTTTGAAACGTGCGGAGAACAAACAGGTTTTCCGCCGTGACCACCGGTGACCACCGGTGATCATATGTGATCATACGCGATTCGCGTTGCGGGGTGAGCAGGCGTCGTGGTCGGGTGCTCGCAGGAGGCGAGCGATGGAGATCAATCGATGGCACCCGAGCACGGCGTTGTCCAAGCGCGAAGAGCGACTGATGGGGCGACTGACTCGCACGCGCAAACTCTTTAGGTTTCTGCGAATGCACCGGCACGAGCTGTTCGATGACGGGTTTCAAGCTGAACTCGAAGCGATGTACCGCGAGAGCGGGGCCGGAAGGCCGCCGGTCCCCCCGGCGCTGCTCGCCATGGCGCTGCTGCTGCAGGGCTACACGCATGTCTCGGATGCGGATGTGGTGGAGCAGACAGCGGTCGACGCGCGCTGGCAGATGGTGCTCGACCATCTCGGAAGTGAGGAACCCGCCTTTTCCCAGGGCGCGCTGTGCGAGTTTCGAAATCGTCTCATCCGGCACGACATGGATCGCCGTCTGCTTGAACGCACCGTCGAGTTGGCGCGGCAGACCAAGATCTTCGATTGGCGCAAGCTGCCCAAGACGCTGAGATTGGCAATGGATTCCAGTCCGCTCGAGGGGGCCGGTCGGGTCGAGGATACCCTCAACTTGCTGGCGCACGCAGCGCGCAAGGCCCTCACCTGCGCCGCCCGACTGCTCGAGCGTTCGCCCGAGCAGGTTGCAACCGTGGCCGGGGCTCCCATGCTCGTGGCGTCGAGCATCAAACGCGCACTGGATCTGGAGTGGAGCGATCCGGAGCAAAAGGCGAGTGCCTTATCGACTCTCGTCGAACAACTCGATGCGCTGGAAGCCTGGATCTTGGAGCAACTTCCCGAGCAGGCAACCGAGCCTCCGTTGGCAGAGCACCTCGAAACGCTTCGCCAGCTGCGCAGCCAAGACTTGGAGCCCGATCCGTCCGGCGGTGGTCTGCGCATTCGACGCGGTGTCGCCGAAGATCGTCGCGTCTCGGTTCAGGACAAGGAGATGCGGCACGGCCGTAAGAGCAAGAGCAAGCGATTCAACGGCTACAAGAGGCACGTCGCAGCCGACCTCGATACCGATCTGATCCTGGCGTGCGCCATCACACCGGCCAATCGGCCCGAAGAAGAGGCCGTTCCCAACCTGCAGCAGGATCTGGCTCGCCAGCCACGCAGCGAGATCGGCGAGCTGTCCATCGACCGCGGATACGTCGGCAGCGACTTGGTGACGCAACTCTTTGCCGAGGGCCACGTGGTGCTCTGCAAGCCCTGGGTGGCGCGTAACGGAGTGCTCTTCACCAAACGCGATTTCCACATCAACATGCGCGACCTCACCATCACCTGTCCAGCGGGCCAGACCGAGCGACTCTCTCCTGGGTCCGTTGTGGAGTTCGACCCCGAGACGTGCGCCCACTGCCCCATGCGGGCACGCTGCACGATGGCGGCGCCAGGCACGGGTCGTACCATCAGCATCGCCCGCGACGAACAACTGCAACATCGCTTTCGAAAACTGACAGCGACGCCCCTCGGCAGACAACGCCTGCGCAGGCGCGTCGGCGTCGAGCACCGTCTCGCCCATCTCTCGCGGAAACAAGGCCGTCGAGCCCGCTACCTCGGCGTGCGCAAAAATCTCTTCGACACTCGTCGCGTTGCCGCAGTCTTGAACCTCGAGACCATTCACCTACGCGAAATCCGGAATGCCGCGTAATGGAAGCAGAATCAAACGGGTGCGGCTCTCATGGAACGACGCGATTCCGGTCATTTGACCCTCCGAAGGCACGTCTTCGAGCGGGGAACTGGGGACGGCACGCGCTCGCCGGCGTAGCGTGCCCGATGCGTGCGGCGATGTTCGCATTCGAGATGGAACGCCCAGTAGTCATTGAAGTCGCCATTGGTCCAGAGCGCGCGCAGGCGGAGCACGGCCTCGGCTCCGCGTAGCGACCAGCGGGCGCCGGTGCGGTCCATGCGGTCTTTGACGAGATAGCGGCAGGCGCCCTCGATCACCCCCGTTCCCACGGGCAGGCCGTCACGCAACGCTCGGTCGTAGTGCAGGAGCTTGCGGTTGTTCACCAGATACCGTGCGCAGTCGTCGACGCCCTTGCGGTCGGCGGTGTGTAGGCCCCGCAACTTCGCGCTGCGGCGCATGCTCTTGGCCATCGCGCCCGCCGATTGGCCGAGCAGTAGCGCGAGCAGTCGGTGCTCGACCCAGGCTTGCGCATCCTTGCTGCCTTCGTCGTGGAAGCAGTAAGCCGCCGTCCACAGGTATTCGAGCACGTGCATCAGGTCGAGCACGAGCGTCGGCTCGACGTCGTGCTGCTTGGCGGCCTTCCTGATCATGGCGATCTGGTCGCGGTTGCCGTCGACCAGTACGATCCACCGTCGATGCCGTTCGGGATCGCGGCGCAGCGCTTCATCGAAGGTCATCTTGATGACCGTCTTGGCGTCGAACACGACGCTCGCGGAAACGCGCTTGTTGACGGGGCGCGGTCGGGGTATCGCCACGTCGCGTGTGGGCTTGAGGTCGTGGAGCACGTCCATCGGCGTGCGCGAGAAGGGCGCGACCGAGTAGATCGCCGCTACTTCCGCCATACGTTTGCGATTGCGCTTCTCGCCCTTGGTCAGGCGCGAGGTGAGCTTGTGCGTCGCCAGCGCAGCGGCCCTGCGCGTCGCCGGGCGAAGGTCATCGGGCCGCATGATGATGCCCTTGCCGTCGAAGGTGAGGACCAGCAAATGGTCGGTGTCCTCGGCCTCGACGGTGCGCGTCGCATAGAACGCCTCGAAGTCCTGCGCGGCGCGAATGGCCAGTTGCTCGATCTGCCGCTTGTGCACGGTCGTACCGGTCGTTGCGGCGACCGACTCGACCACCTCGTCGTACGAGCAGCGCGCCGCGCCTTCGGCGACGAGCCGGCGTACGCCGTGCGAGTACAGCTCGTCGGGCAGGTTGAGCGACGCATCCATCGGGTGCAGTCCGGCGACGCCGGGCGCCTGGTAGGCGAGCCGCAGCACGACGACTGAACCGAAGATCGTCCCCAGCGGTCTGTGGCTCTCTCGTCGGAAGCCGCGCACGACGCCGTCCGCCCCGCGTGCTTCGACGGGACGCTCGCGCGAGGCACGCAGCTCCAGATGGGCCTGAAGCAGTCGGCGCTCATACTCGCGGCCCTCGCGCCGCACGTAGACCTCCAGCTCCGAGTGCGTCGAGCCCATCGCGTCGTCCGACCGCAGCTGCTGCTCCATCGCCTCCGCCTGCTCGTGAGCGCTGGAGAATACGTCGTGCTCGACCGTGTCCGTGTTGTACGCTGCGCTCATCGGGACCCTCCGGGTTCGGGTTGGTGTGGTAACCGCACCGTACCCGAAGGGGCCCGTCTACACCCCGCCTCCCGCGCTCAATTGGCTCAAATCACGCGCAAAGCGTCTCGTCGCCATGGAGCCGCACCCAAATGATTTGGGTGCAGTTCCCGATCTGACGGGAAAGAACAAGGCAAAATCGATCACTTGCGAGGTGTAGGTTGAACTTCGGGGCTCTCTCGCGGCAGATATCCGATTGCGAGTCTGGATATTTGAAGGAGGAGCCCCGATGGAACGGATTGTTGATCATGAGCGTCGCGACGTCCAGAAGACGTTCGCGGACGCGGTTGGTTGGGCAGAATCGGACGGACCGAAGTCGTTCTACGAGTTCGAGCGACAGCTGTGGACGCTGCTCCTCGCTCTCGGGCAGGCGTTGGTTCGGCAGTTCCTGGCGAAGCAGGCGGGACGGCCTCGAGTCGTCACCTACGACCATGACGGCCGCCGCTACGTTCTACGCGGCGAGCGCACCAGCAGCATCGGCTCGCTGTTCGGGAAGGTCTCGTTCACACGGCCGATTGGCCGCCGCGTCGGCCGGGGCGGTAGGTGCGATCTGCCCGTCGACCGCGAGCTCGGCCTGTGCGCCGGCTTCAGCCTCGGCGTGGTGCTGGCCCTGACACGGTTGTGCGCCCAGATGGCCTTCGCCTCCGCGCGCGAAACGTTTTGCGAGTCGCACGAGTGGACGCCGAGTCCGCGCGCCGTTCTGCGTATGGTCGACGCAGTTGGCGATCATGCGCGCCCGTTCCTCGAACAGCTTGCCGCGCCCGACGACGACGGCGAGATCCTCGTGGTGCAAGTCGACGGGCGCGGCGCACCGATGATCACCGAGACCGAGCACCAGCGACGTCGACGGCCACACCAGCGAGTTGGCGGTACGCGGCGCCACGGACGGCGTCTTCGCCGACGTGAGCATCCGCGCAAACGACGCAAAAAAGGCGATAAGAGCAAGAACGCAAAATTGGCTGTCGTCGGCGTCATCTACACATTGCGTCGCACTCCTGAGGGCGTCGAGGGCCCGATCAACAAGCGGCTCATCGCGACCTTCGAGAGCCATGAGGCGCTCTTCGTATGGCTGCATCGCGAGGCCCAAAAGCGCGGCTACGGCAAAAAGCAGACGGTGTTCCTCGCCGATGGCTGTGAGCACATCTGGCGGCTTCAAAAGATCTACTTCCCCGACGCAGAGGTGTGTCTGGACTGGTACCACGTCATCGAGAAGCTTTGGTCCGCAGGCGAGTGCATCTACCCCGAGGGCTCCGTTGAGTTGCGTGCTTGGGTCCGCGAACAGGCCACTCGGCTACGCAAGGGGACCGTCCTTGCCGTCATCGAAACTCTCCGCGACGCCTACGCCTCGATCCCAAAGACAGGTCCGAACAACAAGGGCAAGCGGGAGCGCCTCGATCGAGTCCTCAAGCACCTGGTCGAGAACCAGTGCCGCTTGCGCTATCGAGACCTGCGCCGCCAGGATCTCGATATCGGCACCGGCGCCGCCGAGGGCGCCGTGCGCAACCTCATCGGCATACGCCTCGATGGACCTGGGATGCGCTGGAGCCGCGGCCGCTCCGAGCGCCTGCTTCATCTACGCTGCGTTCTGCTCAATGGACTGTGGGGCCACTTCGCCAATCACCTCGCCACCCGCGACGTGGTCACCTTGCGCTCGTTCCCCATCGCCACCCAAACTCATGCAGCTAAACGCAAGGAAGCAGCGTGAACCCTGCAAAAGTCGGATCTGCACCCAAATGAAATAGAACCGTCGAACCCGGCAACGGTTCACATCCTTGGACTTATTCATGAACGGCGGGCAGTGTCAGCGTGGCGTGAGTGGGTATCCACGAAATACACTTCGCAGGAGGCGTACTTGACAGCCGAGCGTAACGAGGATGAGGCCTTGGAGTTTTTCAAGTCCGTTCGGGATCAGGCACCGATGGAC
>DATBVX010000171.1:0-2420 GCA_036515135.1 Steroidobacteraceae bacterium | reverse complement strand
TCGCCACCATCGTGAGCCCGCGGTCCGCATCCGCCATACGGATGGCCGCGAGCGCCGCCAGGCCGGCATGGCTTGCGCCGACGATGAGGTAGTGGCTGCTGTGCATGGTCTGAGCCTCTCCTGTGATCAGTCGTTCTCGTTGAGCCACACGGTTCGCCCCGCTGGCGCGCCGCGCCTCAGCTCGTCGGTTTCACCGATGACGCGTGCGAAATGCTGCAGCGTGATGTCGGCGCCGGCCAAGCCGCCGATGAATGACATCGACGGTACCTGCGGTTGAACGTGATAGAGCGCGCCCAGCGTTTCGCGATAGAGCGGGCCGCAGTTCCAGCCGAAGTCGACCGAGCGATCGACGACACCGACCGCCTTGACCTCCCCGAGAGCGGCGCTGACCGCCGCCACCGGAAACGGACGAAATGTTTTCACCTTGACGAGACCGACGCGCAGGCCGCGATCGCGCGCTTCGTCCACGGCATCCTTACCGGCGCCGGTCATCGAGCCGAGCGTCATGATCGCGAGCTCGGCGCCGTCCATGCGGTACGCTTCGACGAGTGGCGCGTGGTAGCGCCCGGTGAGTCGCCCCCACTCCTCGTGCACTTCCCCGATGACCTGCAGGGCGTGCTGCATGCCGGCGCATTGGCCCTTGCGGTAGCGCACGAACATGGCGGGACCGGGTCCACCGGCGCCGCCGGTCAGGGGATCGACCGCCATGGGCCGGTCGGGATCGAGCGCGACGTGCCAGTTCACATTCGGCGTCCCAACGAACGCATCGACCTCCGACTGCTCGGGAAGCTCGATGCGCGCAGTCCCGTAGGACAGGTAATTGCCGTCGTGACAGACGTTCACCGGCAGCATGACGCGACGGTCTTCGGCGATGCGATAGGCCATGATGACCGTGTCGAGCACTTCCTGTACGGTCTCGCAATACATCTGCACCCAGCCCACTTCGCGCACCGACATGGCATCCTGGTGTCCACCCCAGACGCTCTGCGGGGTGAGCGTGTCGCGGGTCACGATCGACATCACCATTGGCAGCCGCAAACCGGGTGTGCGCAGGTACGGCTCGAACATGAACGCGAGTCCGGGCCCGCAGCTCGCGGTATAGGTGCGCGCGCCGGCGAGAGCCGCACCATGCAGTACCGAGAGCACACTGTGTTCGCCCTCGACATCGACGAGCTCGGCCTGCAGCCGGCCGTCGGCGATGAACTTCGCCAGGTATTCGACGAGCGAGGACTGCGGCGTGATCGGGTACACGGCGACCATGTCGACCCGCGCCAGGGCGACCGCGAGAGCAGCGGCCTCGTTGCCGTCGCAGGCAAGGTGCTTGCGCGCCGGCAAGGCTTGCGGTACGGCGGACATCAGCTGGCCTCCTCGATCATCGTGATCGCCCCGTGCGGGCATTCCTCGGCGCAGATGCCGCAGCCCTTGCAGGTATCGAGCTTCACGTCGAACCAGGCCGTCTTCTCGACGATGCACTGCACGGGGCAGTAGAGCCAGCACACGGAACACTTGACGCACTTCGCGCGGTTCACGACGGGCCGCAGACTGCGCCAGTCGCCAGGCCGCATCGGGCTCATCCTGGTCGCGATCGGGCACAGGTCGTCCGGGATCTGTGTCGCGTCGAAGAAAGGCCTTGACTGACGTCTCAAGCGGCGACCCTCTTGTCCAGGTGATGTACGCTCGTCTCATCGTAGCCACGCTGCAGGGCGCGCAGGTTCTGCGCCAGGCCCGCATCGCGAAACTCGGACTCCTCGAGCGCCTTCCTCAGCGCCGCGAGGGACACCATGCCGGTCGTACGCGCAAGCGCGCCCAGCATGATCGTGTTGGTGATGGCTCTCTTGAAGACCTCGAGCGCGATGGCCACCGCGTCGCACAGTCCGACGGTCGCAATCGCCGGCGGCAGCTCAAGCTCGGAAAACGGGTGGTGGGTCGTCTGCACCAGCGTGGCATTGGGCTTCACGCCCTCGAAAATATTGACCGTACGCGATACGGTGGGGTCGATGCAGACGATGCAATCCGGCTCGTAAATATTGGTCATGCGACGGATCACGCGCGCGTCCGTGCGCAGGAACGCGGCGACCGGCGCCCCGCGGCGCTCGAAGCCGAACGAAGGCACGGCGACTGCGTACTTGCCTTCCTCAATCAGCGCCGTCGCGAGAATGGTGGCGGCGAGCACCGTGCCCTGGCCACCTCTGCCATGGAGCCGCACCTCGTACATCGCCCGCTTCCTCCTCGCGCTTGCGCGCCCTTCGTTAAATGCCGCCGGCTAAGTCGGCCCCTGCCAGCCCGGCTGCACCGCCGTCCGGATCGACCCGAATCCCCGATCCGGCATCCGCGGCACGGCGAAGCCCTGGTTGAAGGCCGCACCCACCACGATCGTCAACTTGAGTAGCCAGCCGGCCAGCACGGCAAGGGGCCCGGCA
>DATBVX010000170.1:0-17986 GCA_036515135.1 Steroidobacteraceae bacterium | reverse complement strand
GGACGTAAAGCCCGGAGTCCCAGTGGCCGAGCCAAATTGATTGTGCGGCCGTCTAACAACGCGTTGGAGCAAACGCGAGAGGGATAAAGTGCCGACATCCATGACGCAGCAGTCGTCCGCTGAACCGGGACGTTGGGCCGCTGTGAGAGCGCCGTGGTAGCAGTCAAATACGATGATCTTTCGCTGGCCTTCGACTTCGTTGGCTATTCGCCTCCGATGGAGCACAACGCGTACATCTCCCTCGACACTGGCGAGATTTATTTGACGTCAGAGCTGAGTCCGATGGAGGAGGATGTTCCCGACGATCTTGAAACGTCTGATCGCTACATCGCCATACCGCACAAGAACGATCTGGACCTCGGAAGAGATCTAGCGTTGCGCTTCGTGGCACAAGACCTACCCGGCTGCTACGAACGGGCCGAAGGCTTCTTCCGGCGCAAAGGTGCTTACTCTCGCTTCAAGGAGCTGCTGGAGGCCGAGCAGGCTCTCGAGAAATGGTACAAATTCGAAGCGGAGTCGATCGAAAAAGCGCTCAGGGACTGGTGTGTAGAAAACGGTATCCAAATCCTTGAGAAGGGTAATTAACGATGAGAATTGATATCGACAGTCTCACCGAAGCAGAACTCATCGATCTCAACAACCGAATCGTCGAACGGCTGAGATTCCTTCATCAGGCGCGGTCGCATAAACGGATGCTCGATTTCAAGATCGGGGACCGCGTCTCGTTTCAACCAGAGGGCCGCGCCATGGTGGTTGGCATCCTCACCCGTTACAACAAGAAGACTGTTACCGTCCTCACGGAGGCCGGAGAGCGTTGGAATGTCGCTCCCCACTTCTTGCATCGGGTCGTCGAATCCAGCAGCGCTCGGAATGGCGATCCGAATGTCATCCCCATGCGAAAGTAATGAGCGCTTGATGCTGCCCAACCACGCCATCGACACTTGGCAAGCGCCGCTGCGCGCGCTCGCGCGTGCGCGTCGTCGCGGACGTTAGGCGCGAACTTGCTCTGCGAGGTGACGGTCATGGAAATGAACACAAACGACCAGGGGCTTCAGTGGCAGATCGGGGTTTGGGATCGAATATCCGAGCTGTAGCTGCGGGAGGTAGACCGGCGGTTCGCCCCGGCCGTCGAGGGGCTGATCGTGCGTGCCGCGCTCAAGCCGGGTGAGCGGGTCGTTGACTTGGGTACGGGGACGGGCTCGGTCGCTTTCCAAGCGGCGCCTCTCGTTGGTCGCGCCGGTACGGTGACCGGGATTGACATCAGTTCCGACATGCTGCGGCTCGCGCAGTGAAGGGCGACCGAGCTCACCCTCGAGAAGGTAGAGTTCCGCGACGGCCGCACCGAGGTGATCCCTGCCGAGGATGCGGCCTTCGACGTCGTGCTCGCCTGCTTGAGCCTCATGTACGTGGTTGACCGCGCCGCTGCCGCGCGAGAGATTGCGCGGGTGCTGCGCCCGGGTGGGCGTTTTGTCGCCGCAGTCTGGGGCGCCCCCGCGGAGTGTGACATCGTCCTCTTTCAGCAGACTGCGGGGAGCCTCGCACCTCCTCCGCCGGTTCCAGGCGTCGGTCCGGGGGCGCTGGCCGATTCGGCTGCCTTTCTTAATCAGTTGTCGCAGGCAGACATTCGGGCTCGGGTCGACCGACAGCAGCTCGGCTTTGATTTCGACGACTTTGAGTCCGCCTGGGAAGTTTTAGCGGGCGTCACCACCGCACAACTCGCGCCGGAGCGTCGGGAGGAGGCGAAGGTGGCCATCCGCGCCCTCATGTGGCCGCAGGCCGGGAGCCCAAGGCACTTCAGCAACATGACCCAGTTCATCATTGGTCGCGCATAACAACACAATGGAGCGAACACGCGGCGGGCAGCCTCACACGAGACAGCGGAGCGGGGCCGTGACAAGCTGAGTCAGGCTGGCAATACAAGTCTCACTTACTCACCCGCCCGACGCATCCTCCATCGGTGAGAAATCCGGGCTAGCTCTTTCCTGACTTGAAGAGCTCGTCAAGCTTGGCGCGAGCTCGCTCGGCATCCGTCACTGGCGTGCTTGTCGAAGTCATTGTGCTCTCAGGCTTGTCGCTGCCGAAGAGAGCATCGAGTCCCGCTTGTGATCGCGCGATCTCGGCCGCATTGCGCGGCTTGTAGGCGTCGGGGCGCGGCTTGAAGTAGTCGCAGAAGTTGGCGCGTTCCTTGTCCTGCACTTCCTCGGCGATCGGCTCGCGGCAGCTCTTTGCGACCGAGGTGTCGTACTCGACGCACATCCGGCAGACGTGCAGTTCCGCGCTGCAGTTCTTGCATTCTTCGAGCCGCCGCAAGGGCAGCGACAGCGCCGCGAGCGAGGCGCCACACTTCCAGCACACCAGCGTGTGCGTCATCGGGCTCACTACTCAGTTGATCGGCGTACCCGCCAGTTCGCGGCGGTACGCGTTGAACAGCTCGTAGATACGCTTCCACACCGGGCCGGGCAAGCCGCTGCCGACCGGCTTGCCGTCGAGGCGCGTGACGGGGAGCGTCCCGAACGTTGCGGCGGCGATGAAGATCTCCTCGGCATTGCGCATTTCGGCCTCGGTCACCGCCATCGCCTTGAACGGAATGCCGCCACGCGCCGCCAGTTCGCTCACGACGTCGCGCGTCGTGCCGGGCAGGATCTGATTCGAGCGTGGCGGCGTGCGGATCTCGCCGCCGATCACCACGTGCACCGTGGTCGACGATCCTTCCATCAGATAACCATTCTTGAGCATGATGGTCTCGGTGACACCGGCATCCACGGCCAGCTGCTTGAGCATCACATTGGCGAGCAGCGCCGTCGACTTGATGTCACATCGGGTCCAGCGAGTGTCATCGGCCGTGATCGCCGCGACGCCGCGCGCGATCTTCTCCGCGCTGATCGGTGGCAATCGCGAGGCAAAGGCGAATACCGTTCGTTCGATGTCGGGAAGCGGGGCGTGATTGCGCCCGTACTCCGCGCCGCGGGTTACCTGGACGTAGAGGTACATGTCGCCGCCGTCGTTGCGGCGCACGAGCTCCCGGCAGATTTCCGCCCAGTGCTCGCGCGGATGCACGGGTTTCATCCGCAACTCGTTCAGGCTCCGGTCGAGCCGGTCGAAATGCTCGCGGAAGCGAAAAACGCGCCCGTCGTAGACCGGCATCACTTCGTAGACACCGTCGCCGTACAGGAATGCGCGATCCAGGGGCGAGACGCGTGCCTCCTTCAGCGCCACGAACTCACCGTTGAGATAGGCGACGGGCAGCGGCTCGGCCATCACTCGAACCAGAGCAGTACGCTGTCGATGATTCGGGTCCAGAGTCCGCCCTCGGCGACGGCCTTCAAGGGATGCAGCGGACGCGTAGCCAGCAGTTCGTCACCGAGCTGCACGCGCAGCTCCGCGACCTTGGCCGTTGTCGCCAGCGGCGCAATCAGCTTGGGTTCCACCGTGATTACGGATTTCACGGCCCCGAGCTCGCCGCGGGGCACGGTGACATGCAGAGGATGTCTGAGTCCGGCATCCACCGGGCTTTCGGCCGCCTTCCACACTTCGACCTGCTGCAACGACGTGCCCGCGTCGTGCAGCTTGCGCGTTTCGAAGAATGAGAAGCCGTAGTTGAGCAGCGCCTGGCTGGAGGTCTCACGCGCTTTCTCCGACGGCGTTCCCAGCACGACTGAAATCAGTCGCATGTCGTCACGCTTGGCAGACGTCACCAGGCAATAGCCGGCCGTCTCGGTAAAGCCGGTCTTGATGCCGTCCACGCTCGGATCGCGGTCCAACAGGCCGTTGCGGTTCTCCTGCCGGATGTTGTTCCAGGTGAACTCGCGTTGCGAATACCAGCGGTAGTACGCGGGAAACTCGCGCACGATCGCCGAGGAGAGAGTGGCGATGTCGCGCGCGCTCATATAGTGCGTGGGCGAGGGTAATCCGCTGCTGTTCTCGAAATGCGAGTTCGTCATGCCGAGGCGCTTCGCATACTCGTTCATGAGCGAGGCGAATGTCTCTTCAGTCCCGCCCACACGCTCGGCGAGTGCAATTGTCGCGTCGTTGCCGGACTGCACGATCATCCCCTGGATCAACACTTCCACGGGTACCTGTTTGCCGACTTCGAGGAAGGTACGTGACCCTTCCGCCCTCCAGGCTCGCTCACTGATCGTGACCGCATCATCGAGCTTGAGCTTGCCGGCGCGAATCGCGTCGAAGACCGCGTAAGCGGTCATCAGCTTGGTGATGCTCGCGGGTTCGAGCCGCTCATCGGGACTGCGCTCGGCGAGCACACGGCCGCTGTGGTGATCGATCAGCACATAACTGCGCGCATCCAGCTTTGGCGGCGCCGGTACCGGCACGCTCGCCCCGTGAGCGCCGCAGGCAAGCGCCAGTGAAAACAGCGGAATCAGTGCAATGAGCGTCCGTTTCATCGTCGAGTCGTGTCAGCCAAGCCAAGGAAGCGCGAAGTCTATCCGGTTTTGCCGATCACTCCGAGCCGAAAAGACGTCGGGAACCGGCGACGCAGCAGCTTTTCTCGTCGGCGGCGGGCTCCGGATACGCCTCAGTCCAATGCAAGCCGCGCGTCGGCGATGCCGACAGCGCGAAGCTCTTCGACGACGCGATCGAACTCGGCCACGGATGGAACGGGACCCACGCGCACGCGGTACAACTTGCGACCGTCGACCTCGTCGCCACGGACGAACGCCGCACCGACTCCGGACGCCCGTAATCTTGCGAGCAGTCGCTCGGCGTTCGACGGGTCCACGAACGCGCCCGCCTGCACGAAAAGCTCATCGAGCGCCGGCACGTGCACCGCAGGCGACGAAGACGCAGCCGCAAGAGCCGTGTCCTGTGAACCCACCGCCTGAACTTCGACCAGCGCAGTGCCCTGCCTCACGATGTCGAGCTTGGTCGCGGCCGCATACGAGAGATCGATGATTCGATTGGCGACGAAGGGGCCACGATCGTTGACCCGCACGACGACGCTGCGACCGTTGCTCAGGTTGGTGACACGCACGTGGCTGGGCAGCGGCAAGGTCTTGTGTGCCGCGGTCATCGCATGCATGTCGTACTTGTCGCCGTTGGCGGTGCGTCCGCCGTGAAAATCGGGTCCGTACCACGAGGCCACGCCGCGTTCCAGGTAGCCCGCGCTCGAGCCGAGCACGAAATAGCGCAGGCCATCGACCGCGTAGAACGGCGGGTTGCCGCTCCTGCTGCGCGGCTCCGCATGTGGCACGGCGTCGGGAATCGAGGTGGGATCCCGTGGCGGAGGCGGCGCGCGGCGCGATGGTGCCGATGAGCAGGCGGCCACCACGAGCAACACGACAGCCGTGACGAGTCGTTCAACCGGTCGCATCGTCGCTGGACACACGCGCGGTCAGTTCGCGCGCCAGGTCATACACGGCCATGGCGTAAAGCGCGCTGCGGTTGTAGCGCGTGATGACATGGAAATTCTGCAAGCCGACCCGGAAGCGCATCGCGTGCGGCTCATCGGCGGCAAGCAGCATCGCCGCGGCATCGTCGGGTAACGAAGCATCGAACAACACGCCTTTCTCGCGCAGAGAACCCACGGTTTCAGTCAGGTCGAGCCGCCGCGTGTCGAGGTCGCGTGCGTGCGCCTGATCGATCTCCGCCTCGACGAGAACGGGCGCGTCCGGTTGCCAGCCGTGGACGCGAAAGTAGTTGGCGACGCTCGCGATGACGTCTGGCCAGCCACCCCACAGGTCGCGCTTGCCATCGCCGTCACCATCGACGGCGTACTGACGCATGCTGCGCGGCATGAATTGCGGCGCACCCATGGCGCCCGCGTAGGAACCGAGCGGCGTGAACGGGTCCAGAGATTCCTCGCGCGCCAGCACCAGAAACTGCTCGAGCTCGTCGGTGAAGTAACCCGAGCGCGGTGGGTAGTCGAATGCGAGCGTACTCAGAGCGTCGATGACGCGATAACGGCCAGTGATGCGGCCGTAGTAGGTTTCGACTCCGAGTATCGCGACCAGGTACTGCGGTGGTACTCCCTGCGCGCGCGAGATTTCATCGAGCAACTCGCGATGCTCCTGCCAGAACGCCACACCCTCGATGATGCGCTGCTCGTTGAGGAAGCGCTCCCGATAGCCGTACCAGGTCAGCGTCTGCTCCGCGGGCCTCGAAATCGCCTCGAGGATCGTCGGCTGACTCTCGGCCTGCGCCAGCACCGCAGCAAGCGCGGCGGTGGAGAATCCATGCCGTTCGCCCATGCGCGCGATGAACTGTTGCACGTTATCGCGGGAAGTGTCCAAAGCGAGCGCGGGCGAGCTTGCGAACGCTCCCGTGCAGGCGACGGAGAATCCGAGGAGTACGCGCGCGGTGCGCGGCGCTGTCGTCAATCCGTTCAATGCGACTTCAGGACCCGACCAGTTTGCGGTGAGAGTGCAGCGACATGAGGATACCGAAACCCGCCATGAGGGTCACCATCGAGGTGCCGCCGAAACTTACCAGCGGCAGCGGCACGCCGACGACCGGCAGCAGTCCGCTCACCATTCCCGCATTGACGAACAGGTACACGAAGAATGTCAGGCTCACGCTGCCGGCGACGAGGCGCGCGAACGTGTCCTGGCATTCGATCGCCATGAACACTCCCCGCGCGACCACGAAGAGGTACAGCGCCAGCAGCAGCAATAGACCCAGCAGGCCGAACTCTTCACCGATGACCGCGAAAATGAAATCCGTGGAGCGCTCCGGCAGAAATTCGAGCTGCGCCTGGCTGCCGTTCATCCAGCCCTTGCCGAACACGCCGCCGGAACCGATGGCGATCTGCGACTGGATGATGTGATAGCCGGCGCCCAGCGGGTCGCTTTCGGGATTGATGAAAGTCAGTACGCGCTTGCGCTGGTAGTCGTGCATGAACCGCCACGCCAGCCACGCGAGCAAGGGAATGAGAGCGGTCACCGCGACGATGACCCGGGCGCGCAATCCGGCCAGCAGCACCACGAACACGCCCGAGGCAGCGATCAGCAGTGCAGTGCCCAGGTCCGGCTGCTCGGCGATGAGCCCGACCGGGATGATGATCAGCACGCACAGCACGGCGAGCATTTTGATGTCGGGCGGCAGCGGCCGCTCGTTCAGGAACCACGCCCCCATCATCGGCACGGCGAGCTTCATGAGCTCCGAGGGCTGGAAACGAATGAATCCCAGGTCGAGCCAGCGTTGCGCGCCCTTGCTGGCAACGCCGACAAACATGACGATGACCAGCAGGAGAACACCGACCGCATAGACCCACGGCGCCCACAGGCGCAGATACTTCGGACTCACCTGGGCGAGCGCGATCATGGCCGCCATCGCCAGACCGAAACGCATCGCCTGTCTGAGCAGCAGCGCTTCGTTCTGTCCCGAGGCGCTGTAGAGGATTGCGAGGCCGAGCACTGCGATCGCGCTCAGTGCCAGCAGCAACTGGCCATCGAGGTGCAATGTGCCGAGCAGACGGGCTGACGCCGTGAACGTGCGGCGGGCAGTCGAGGGCTGGAGGTCACCGAAAATCATGGCGTCGCGCCGAGAAGGTAAGCATCCAGGATCTTGCGCGCCACCGGAGCCGCAGTGCCACTGCCACTGCGGCCGTTCTCGACCAGCACCGCCACGGCGATGCGGGGCGACTCCGCCGGCGCAAATGCGATGAACAGGGCGTGATCGCGCAGGCGCTCCTCGATCTGTTTCTCGTCGTACTTCTCGGTTTGGCCCACCGAAAACACCTGCGCCGTGCCGGTCTTTCCTGCGATGGAGTAGGGCGCACCGGCTGCGCTGCCGCGTGCCGTTCCGCGTGGCGGCGTCATGACGCCCACCATGCCGTTGATGATCCGTTGCCACATTGCGGCATCTTCCACCTGCACGGGCGGTGACGGCTGTGGGGGGAGACGTTTCATCTCGCCCGTGCTCGAATCGCGCAACGCGATGACCAGCCGCGGCTCGTAACCCTGCCCGTGTCCCGCGATGATCGACGCCACGTGCGCGAGTTGCAGCGGTGTGGCCAGCAAGTAGCCCTGACCGATGCCGATGATCACCGTATCGCCCGGAAACCAGACGCGGTTGGCGGGACTTGAAATCGCTTTCTGCTTCCACTCGCGCGACGGCAGCAGGCCCAGTTTCTCCCCGTCGATGTCGATGCCGGTCGGCTGTCCGAAACCGAACTTGCCCAGGAACGTCGATAAGCGTTCGATTCCGAGCGTCTGCGCCACGTAGTAGAAATAGGTATCGCACGACTGCGCGATCGCTTCCTGAAGGTTCATCCAACCGTGACCCTCGGGACGCCAGTCGCGATAGCGGTGGCGGCTGCCGGGAAGCGTGAAGAATCCGCGGCAGAATCGCGCCTGCCCGGGGTCGATCGCACGGTAGTCAAGTGCTGCGAGTGCCACGACCGGCTTGATCGTCGAGCCCGGCGGATATGTCCCGCGCAATGCGCGATTGAACATCGGTCGATCGATGTTGTCCTGCAGCGCCCGATACTCGGCCGTGGTCAGTCCGCGAGCGAAGCGGTTCGGATCGAAGCCCGGCGTGCTCGCAAACGCCAGCACGTCGCCATTCGCCGGGTCGATCGCCACCACCGCCCCGCGCAACCCGGCGAGGGCGGTCTCGGCGGCACGCTGAGCGGGGATATCGAGACTGACGATGAGATCGATGCCCGAGACCGCCGGCCGCGACGCGAGATCCGCCTTGAGCGCGGCTTCGCCCTCGACCGGCCGGCCCAGCGCGTTCACCAAGACCTGGCGGAATCCGGGGGTGCCGTGCAACTCGTCCTCGAAGGACGATTCGACGCCGACCTTGCCGATGAGTGTCGTGCCCGCGTATTCACCCTCATCGATGCGCACGAGGTCCTGTTCGCTGATCGCGCCGACGTAGCCCAGCGCGTGAACGCCAAACTCGCCCATCGGGTAGTGACGCGTCATGCGCGTGCGGATGTCGACGCCGGAGAATTCGTGACGGCGCACGGCGAACCGCGCGACTTCTTCATCAGTGAGCTGCAGCCTGATCGGAACGCCTTCAAAAATGCGCCGTGACCGGATCAGCCGCTTGAGCGGGTCGATATCATCCGCCTCGACGAGATCGAGCGCCGCCAGCGCCGCCAGCGCGGCATCCACATCGGGCGTCTGCTCGGCGGTGAGCTCGAGCTGATAGGCGGGCAGGTTTTCAGCCAGCACCGCACCGTCGCGATCCAGGATCAGCCCGCGATTCGGCGGCAGCGGCTCGATGCGCACCCGATTGCCTTGCGAGAGCTCAGCATAATAGTCATGTCGCACGACCTGGAGTTGCACCAGTTTTACGATGAGCGCGATCACGAGCGCCATCATCAGCACGCCAGCGGCGATCGCACGGCGCACGAACATGCGCTGTTCGCTCCAGTGGTCCTTGATGCGAACCGGGGAGATCATTTCTTCTCCCTCTCCCATGCATGGGAGAGGGTGGGGGTGAGGGTCCACTCCCTCTCCCGCGTGCGGGAGAGGGCGGGGTGAGGGCTAAGTGCGCTGATACGCATTGCCCAACAACCCAGCAAACACCGGCCACAGCGCCGCGCCGATGAAAGCCGGCAGCCAGCGCGCGTAGTTGGTGATCGGGTGCCCGGTCGCGCCGTCGATCCAGAACAACACGAACTGGTAGAGAACAAGAAGCCAGAACACCGTGAGCGCCTGGTGCCATACGGGGAAAATCCGGATGCGAAGGTGCAGCTTGATCGCGACGTACGTGGCGAGCGAAAGCGCGAGTGCGTGCTGGCCGAGAACGACGCCCTTGGATGCGTCGAGCGCGAGGCCGCAGGCGAAAGCCAACATGATCCCGCCTGCGCGCGGCACCATGATCGACCAGTAGAGCACCACGATGACGACAAAATCAGGCCGCGCGATGTCGAGCCAGCGGGGCAACGGCAGGATGCTGAGCGTAAGCCCGACGACGACGCTCAAGACCATCGGCAGCCGGTTGAGCTGATCGCCGCTCATGGCTGTTTCACGGCCGGCGATGCCGCGGCGGGCGACTCAGGCGCGACCTCGGTGACGGGCCGTTGCGTCAGCCAGATCAGCAACACCTCGCGATCGCGATCGAGTGTGGCGGCGGGCTGGGCCACGATATTGGCGAGCGTCTGCGCCGCCATCTTGTCGGCCTTGGTGACCGTGGCGACCGGATAGCCCGCGGGAAACACGCCACCCAGTCCTGAGGACACCAGCAGGTCGCCCACCTTGATGTCGGCGTTGGTCGGCAGGAAAGGCAGGCTCATGCGACTCAGGTCACCGGTACCTACTGCGAGGCTGCGCAGGCCGTTGCGATTGACCTGCACCGGAATCGCGTGCTCCGCATCGGTGATGAGAATCGCCTCGGAAGTGAATACCCCGGCGTTCGTGATCTGGCCAAACACGCCGGTTGCATCGAGCACGGCCTGACCCTTGAACACACCGTCGCGCGTGCCCTTGTTGATGATCACGCGGTGCCGGTATGGATTGAGATCGACCTCGAGGATCTCAGCGACCATCACGCGCTCGCCGATGCGCGCGGTGGCCGCGCGCATGCCGCGCAGCCGCAGATTCTCCTGCTCCAGGTCGGCGAATCGCATGAGCTTCAGATCCGCCTCGCTCAGCCGCGCCTTGAGCTGTTCGTTCTCGCGGCTGAGTCGCTCGCGCGTCGTGAAGCTCTCTTCGAGCCAGTCCCACGCAGCGCCGGGCGAGTTCACCAGCAGTTGGAACGGGTAAGTCACCATCGACAGCGCGTGACGCACGCCATCGAGGTAGCCCTGGCGTTGGTCGAGCCACATGAGCCCGAGGGCGAGCAGGGCGAAGAAAAAGAAACGAAGTCCGGGTGAGGGCCCGCGGCCGAGGATGGGACGAGTTTCGGCAGTGCGGAACGCGACCAACGGTGTCTCAGATCAGGAGCCGCCGTGGCTACTCCAAGCCGAACATGCCCGGGCCATGTTCATCAGTGAGCTCGAGGATGCGCCCGCCGCCGCGCGCGACGCAAGTCAGCGGATCGTCCGCTACGACCACCGGCAAGCCAGTCTCTTCCATGAGCAGCTTGTCAATGTCGCGCAGCAGCGCACTGCCGCCAGTGAGCACGATGCCACGGTCGGCGACATCGGCGCCGAGCTCGGGTGGCGTCTGTTCGAGCGCCTGCTTCACGGCGCCTACGATTCCTTGCAGCGGTTCCTGGAGTGCCTCGAGGATCTCGTTGCTGTTGAGCGTAAAACTGCGCGGTACGCCCTCGGAAAGATTGCGGCCCTTGACCGACATTTCACGCACCTGATGCCCCGGGTAGGCGGAGCCGATCTCGAGTTTGACGCGCTCGGCAGTCGCTTCACCGATCAGGATGCCGTAGTTGCGGCGCACGTAGTTGGTGATCGCTTCATCGAAGCGGTCGCCACCGATGCGCACTGAAGCGGCATACACGATGCCGTTGAGCGAGATCACCGCAACCTCGGAAGTGCCGCCGCCGATATCGAGCACCATCGAGCCGCGTGCTTCGTGCACCGGCAGGCCAGCGCCCACGGCAGCGGCCATCGGCTCGGACACGGTGTCGACGCTGCGCGCGCCGGCACCTTCCGCACTTTCCTTGATCGCGCGCTTCTCGACCTGCGTCGCGCCGAAAGGTACGCAGACCAGGACACGCGGACTGGGATTGAGGAGACGATTGCCGTGCACCTTCTTGATGAAAAACTGCAACATCTTCTCTGTGTAGGTGAAGTCCGCGATCACGCCGTCCTTCATCGGACGCACGGCTGTGATGTGACCCGGCGTGCGACCGATCATGCTCTTGGCTTCGGCGCCGACTGCCACGATAACTTTTCCGCCGCGCGTCGGCTCGTCCTGAACGGCGACCACCGACGGCTCATTGAGGACGATGCCGCGGCCGCGGACGTAGATCAGCGTATTGGCAGTACCAAGGTCGATCGAGAGGTCATTGGAAAAATAACCTCTGAGACGTTTGAACATGTGCGGGGTTTTCTGATGCTGACGCTTAAGAGAAGGGGCCCGAAAAAGTTGCGGTACTCTAGCAACGGGCAGGACTTTGAGCAAGGCGAAGGTGTATGATTGCGCGCGGTTTTTTCAGCTTTTTTGCACCGCAGTCACGCTCATGAACCTCACCTCCAAGGACGTCGAGAACATCGCTCATCTGGCGCGGCTCGCCATCACGGAGCAGGAGTTGGCGGTGTACGTCTCGAGCCTGTCGAAGATCATCACCTTCGTCGAGCAACTCAATGCGGCTGACACGCGCGAGGTGGAGCCGATGGCGCACCCGCTGAGCGGTCAGACTCAGCGGCTCAGGTCGGACGAGGTGACGGAGCGGGATCAGCACGAGCGCTATCAGAAGAACGCACCGCGGGTCGAAGCCGGTCTGTACCTGGTGCCGAAAGTGATTGAATGAGGTTGGCAGTTGGCAGCTGGCAGTTGACGGTGAAGAGTTAGGAGCCCGTTCTTGCTGTCAACTGTCAACTGCCAACTGTCAACTCTCAACTGACTGATGCATACCCTTACCATCGCCGAACTTTCTGCGGGCTTGCGTGCCCGGCGCTTCTCCAGTGTCGAGCTCACGCGCTCGCTGCTCGCGAGGATCGCGCGGCTCAACGACGTGCTCAACGCCTTCCTTACCGTGACGGAAGAAGCGGCGCTCGCTGCCGCACGTCGCGCGGATGAGACGTTGCAGGCAGGGCGCGGTGGCCCGCTCACGGGTATCCCCATCGCGCACAAGGACATTTTCTGCACCGACGGCATCCGTACCACCTGTGGCTCGCGCATCCTCGAAAACTTCATTGCGCCCTACGACGCGACCGTGGTCGAGAGGCTCAACGCCGCCGGCGCCGTGTCCCTCGGCAAGACCAACATGGACGAGTTCGCGATGGGCTCGTCCAACGAGACCAGCTTCTTTGGCCCGGTGCACAACCCCTGGGATGTGAAGCGCGTACCCGGCGGCTCCTCGGGCGGCTCCGCGGCAGCGGTCGCGGCGCGCCTGGTGCCGGCCGCCACCGGCACCGATACTGGTGGCTCGATTCGCCAGCCCGCCGCGCTTACAGGTATCACGGGACTGAAACCCACGTATGGCCGTGTTTCACGTTACGGGATGATCGCCTTCGCTTCGAGCCTCGATCAGGCTGGCGTTCTGGCACAAAGCGCCGAGGACGCCGCCATGCTTTTGCGGGCAATGGCGGGTTTCGATCCGCGCGACTCGACCAGCGTCGATCAACCCGTACCCGACTATCACTCGGGCCTCGCTGCGCCCATCAAGGGATTGCGGATCGGCCTGCTGCGCGAGTTCTTCGAATCCGGGCTCGACCCGGAAGCGGCGAAGCGAATCCATGCGGCGCTCAATGTGTTTCGCGCGCAAGGGGCGATCACGACCGAAGTGAGCCTGCCGAATCTGCCGCTTTCGGTCCCGACCTACTACGTGGTCGCGCCGGCAGAATGCAGCTCGAACCTGTCGCGCTTCGACGGCGTGCGGTTCGGTTACCGCTGCGAGAATCCGCGCGATCTCCTGGATCTCTACAAACGCTCGCGCGGCGAGGGATTCGGCGCCGAGGTCAAGCGCCGCATCATGACGGGAACCTACGTGCTCTCGGCGGGTTACTACGACGCGTACTACCTCAAGGCGCAAAAGGTGCGCCAGCTCATCAGCGACGATTTCCGTCGTGCCTTCGAGCAGGTAGACGTGGTGATCGGCCCGACGTCGCCGACGCCCGCGTTCGAGATCGGGGCCAAGATGGACGACCCGATCACGATGTACTTGAACGACATCTACACCATCGGCGCCAATCTGGCGGGAATTCCGGCGATTTCCGTGCCGTGTGGTCTCGTCTCCGGCCTGCCCGTCGGTTTGCAGATCATGGGGCCGGTATTCAGCGAGGCCCGGCTGCTAAACGTTGCCCATCGGTACCAGCAAGAGACGGAATGGCATCGAATGATTCCAAGGGGGTATGAGTGAGTTGACAGTTGACCGTTGGCAGTGAGGAAGTTAGGACTCGCTCATGCCGTCAACCGTCAACCGTCAACCGTGAAGCTTATGGACTGGGAAACCATCATCGGTCTCGAAATCCACGCGCAGCTCGCGACGCGTTCGAAGATCTTTTCCGGCTCCGCGACTGCTTATGGCGCGGCGCCGAACTCGCAGGCCAATCTCGTCGACCTGGGTTATCCAGGCGTGCTGCCGGTGTTGAACGGTACCGCGGTGCGCATGGCGGTGAAGTTCGGTCTCGCCACCGGCGCGAACATCGCGCGCCGCTCGATATTCGCGCGCAAGAATTACTTCTATCCCGACCTGCCGAAGGGTTACCAGATCAGCCAGTACGAGCGGCCCGTGGTCGAGGATGGCACCCTCGACATCGTGCTCGAGGACGGGTCACGCAAGACGATCGGCATCACGCGCGCCCATCTCGAGGAGGACGCGGGCAAGTCGCTGCATGAAGGTCTCAAGGGCATGTCGGGCATAGATCTCAATCGTGCCGGCACTCCGCTGCTCGAAATCGTCTCCGAACCCGACATGCGCTCAGCGAAGGAAGCCGTGGCCTACATGAAGAAAGTGCACACGCTGGTGCGCTATCTGGAGATTTGCGACGGCAACATGCAGGAGGGCTCCTTCCGCTGCGATGCCAACGTCTCGGTGCGGCCGAAAGGCGCGCAGAAGCTCGGCACGCGCGCGGAGCTCAAGAACCTCAATTCTTTCCGCTTCGTCGAGAAGGCGATCAACTACGAGGTTGAGCGGCAGATCGGGATCCTCGAAGGCGGCGGCAGCGTCGTCCAGGAGACGCGGCTGTACGATCCCGATCGCAACGAGACCCGCTCGATGCGCTCGAAGGAAGAGGCCAACGACTACCGTTACTTCCCTGACCCCGACTTGTTGCCGCTCGCGATCGACGATGCAATCATCGCAGATGTCCGCGGGACGCTGCCTGAGTTGCCGGACGAAAAGGCCGCCCGATTCGCCAGCGAGCATGGGTTGTCCGATTACGACTCGGGCGTGCTCACCGCGAGCCGTGAGCTGGCGGACTACTACGAATCCGTCGTCGAGGCGCTGGGTGGTGAACCCAAGCTCGCCGCCGATCATCCAGAAGAACAATTGGCGGCATCGAAGCTCGCCGCCAATTGGGTCATGGGTGAGCTTTCCGGTGCGCTGAATCGAGACGGCCAGGAAATCGCCGCGAGCCAAATCAGTGCCACGGCACTCGCCGGGCTCCTGCGGCGGATTCAGGACTCGACCATTTCCGGCAAGATCGCCAAGGAGGTATTCGAAGCGATGTGGAGCGACGGCAAGAGCGCGGATGAGATCATCGAGGCGCGCGGATTGCGGCAGATCACCGACACCGGCGCGATCGAACGCGCGGTCGAGGCCGTGATGGCGGCCAATCCGTCGCAGCTCGCCGAGTATCGCGCGGGCAAGGACAAGCTCTTCGGCTTCTTCGTTGGCCAGGTGATGAAAGCCACCCACGGCAAGGCCAACCCGGCGCAACTCAACGAGATGTTGAAGCGCAAGTTGAGACAGTGAACGGTGAGTAGTGAGGCGTGAGTGGAGGAACAGGTTGACAGTTGACGGTTGTCTGTTGACGGTGAAGAGAAGATCCGGCCTTCCTGCCAACTGCCAACTGCCAACTGCCAACTGCCAACTGCCAACTGCATCTCTTGCCATGCCCGACCGCGATCAGATCCGCCGCTTTTTCTTTGAGCACAGCGCCGTGCGTGGCCACATCGTGCATCTCGACAGCGCGTGGGTCGCCATGTGCGAGCACCACACGTACCCCCCACCGATACGCGAGCTCCTGGGCGAAGCGGCTGCAGCCACCACGCTCATCGCCTCGACGCGCAAGTTCGACGGCACCCTCACGCTGCAACTGCAGGGGCCGGGCCCCATGCACCTGCTGGTTTCACAGTGCAGCCACGGTTTCGCCATTCGCGGCGTGGCGCGCTGGAATGGCCCGGTCAAAGAGGGTCCGCTGAGCGAGATGGCGGGAGAAGGCCGACTGACCGTGGCCGTCGAGACGGCAGACGCCGGCTCCCGCTACGAGGGTGTCGTACCTCTGGCGGCCGACCGGCTGGCCCAGTGCCTCGAAGCGTACTTCCGCGATTCCGAACAGCTTCCGACCCGCATCTGGCTCGCCGCCACGCCGACTCGCGCCGCTGGCCTGCTCCTGCAGCGCCTGCCGGGCAAAGAGATTTCTCAGGAATCCTGGCAACGCGTGGAAATTCTTGCGAGTACGCTCAAGCTCGAAGAGTTGCTGGAGCTTTCGCACACCGAGATCCTGAGGCGGCTCTTCCACGAGGAGGACGTGCGCGTGTTCGAGCCTGCGCCCGTGTTCTTCAAGTGCCGCTGTTCGCGTGAACGTGTGGTCGAGTTGCTGCGCGCATTGGGTCACGAAGAGATCCGCAGCCTTCTGGTGGAGCGCGGATCGGTCGACGTGCGCTGCGAGTTCTGCAATCGCGCCTACCAGTTTGACGCGATCGACAGTGAACAGGTCTTTCACGCGCAGCCTGGCGTTGCGCGCTCCGGCACGCTGCAGTAGGTGCCCGCTAGGGCGAAATGTCAGACGCCGGCGCGAGCGGCAGGCCGTTGCGGCTCCACATCTGGCGGTGGATCCTCCACCCGCCGTTGTCCCGCTTCCACAGCTGGATGAACTTGCCGTACTCGGTGTTGCCGTCCGCCAGAGTCACCGAGTAGATCCCCTGTCGATAGGCGAAGTTGCCGAACACGATGATTTCACGCACGTCAAAGGCGGCCGGCGCCGCGCGTTGTTCGAACAAGTTGCGGAAGTACGTGCGGATTGCCGCGCGGCCTTCGACTACGGGGGCGTTGGGCGGCAAGACCTGCGCATTCTCGGTGTGAAGCGCCGCCATCGCATCAGCGTCGCCAGAATTGCGCGCCGTTTCCCACTCCAGGGCGGCCGTCTCCGGAAACACGTTAGCGGGTCGCCTTTCGCAGGCGGTCAACGACAAGACAAGCGCCGCCACAACCACCGACCAGCGATGCAGTCTGCTCATGGTTGTCCCCTCCTGGCGATGCCCCGCGCGGACTTCGCCCTGCGCTGTTGTAGTAATCGTGCAGAGCTTAGCGCGTTTTCGGTTCGGCGCCTGATTCCGTCAAATCGCCGACCCGCCGGAATGCGCGATGCGGCGTCCAGGGGCGCGCCAGATCATGATTCCGGGCCGAAAGGCTTGCCGCGCAGGGGAAAAAGCGCTTATATAAGGCTATCCTTATACAATCATGTGAGCGCTCAAATGGCTTCGTTTGATGAGAGCGTCCGAACTCTGCGAGCGGCAGCCGAGCCGACGCGCCTGAGAATCCTCGCGGTGTGCGCGGAAGGCGAGCTGACCGTCGGCGAGATCGGCCAGGTTCTGGCGCAGAGCCAGCCGCGAGTCTCGCGCCATCTGAAACAGCTCTGCGATGCCGGTCTGCTGCTGCGCTTTCGTGAAGGTCACTGGGTCTATTACCGCGTGGCCGCTCAAGGGCGGGGTGCCGACCAGGTCGCCCAACTGCTGGCCTGGATCGAAACCCAAGACAACGTCCTGCGGCTCGACCGCGAACGCGCTGCCAACGTGCGCGACGAACGCGCGCGACTAGCCGCCGAGGAGTTGTCGACCGCCACTGTCGTGGATGACGCAGCGGATGATGAGTTGCGCGCGGTCCTCATCGACGAACTTGGAAATGCACCGCTCGGCGCGCTGCTCGACATCGGCACCGGAACCGGGAGCATCCTGCGCTGGCTCGCACCGCATGCGCGTGAAGCGGTCGGCGTGGATCTGTCCAGTGAAGCATTGCGCGTGGCGCGCACCAGCGTGCATGGCGCCGGCCTGCATCATTGCATGCTGCAGCAGGCCGACATGCACGAGTTGCCCTTCGAGGCCAATTCCTTCGATGTGATCACGATCGACCGTGTGCTCGCCGACGCGCGACGTCCGGTGCTCGCTCTCGAGGAAGCCGCGCGCTTGCTCCGGCCCGACGGCCGGCTGCTCATCATCGAGGACTACGACAAGCTGGAAGCCACGAACTCGGCTTCGGGCCAGCATGCACTGCGGAACCTGCGCGACTGGCTCCC
>DATBVX010000169.1:0-3366 GCA_036515135.1 Steroidobacteraceae bacterium | reverse complement strand
ACCGAGGATCATCGTCTTCTCGAACAGTCGGTTCGCGAATGGGCCGGCAGGGAGGTTGCCCCGCGCATTCACGATCTGGATCGGGCCCACCGTTTCGACCCCGCAATTCTTTCGCAGATGGCGTCACTTGGACTGCTCGGCATTTCGGTGCCCATGGAGTACGGCGGCGCGGGCATGGACTACATTGCCCTCGGTCTGGCGAGCGAGGAACTCGAATACGTCGATACGTCGCTCCGCGTCATCATGTCCGTCCATGCGGGACTGAATTCCCTGACATTGCTCTCATGGGGCACGGAAGATCAAAAACAGCGATACCTGGTTCCACAGGCTCAGGGCACGAAAATCGCCTCATACGGACTGACGGAGCCGTCAGCGGGGAGTGACGCGCGCGGCATCCAGACCGTCGCCATCAAGCGCGGCGATCGGTACGTCATGACGGGCGAGAAGATGTGGATCTCGCTTGCAGATGTCGCCGACAATTTCCTCGTGTTTGCCTGGACGGATCTCGACAAGAAAAAGGAGCGCGACCCCACCGGGATCAGCGCGTTCGTCGTGGAACGCGCATTCAAGGGCTTTTCGAGCGGCACGCTCAAGGAAAAGTGGGGGATTCTCGCCGGCAACACCGGCTTCTTCAAGATGGAGGAGGTCGAGATTCCGCGGGAGAATCTCCTCGGGCGCGAAGGCGAGGGCTTCAAGATTGCGATGTTTGCCCTGGATCAAGGGCGTTACACTGTCGCCGCCGGCGCCACCGGCCTCATCCGCGCCTGTCGCGACGCCAGCGTGCGGTACGCAAAGGCACGGAAGGCGTTCGGTGTGGAGATTGGCTCGCACCAGCTCGTGAAAGAGATGATCGCCCACATGGAGTCGGACTACGAGGCGGCACGCCTGCTGTGGCTGCGCTCGGGCTGGCTCAAGAACGTTGGAAAGCGCAACACGAAAGAGACCGGGCTCGCCAAATGGTTTGCCACCGTCGCCTCGGAACGGGCGGCGGGCGACGCCGTGCAGATTCACGGCGCGAACGGCTACTCGGACGAGTATCCGGTCGGACGGTTCTATCGCAACTGCAAGGGCGCCGTCATTTACGAAGGGACGCGCGAGATCCACAAGATCATGCAGGCGGATTATCTGCTCGGGTACCGCACGGATCGACCGACGCGCTGTACACTGCCCGCCTGGGACGGGACAAGTCACAAGTCACAAGTCACAAGTCACAAGGCGCAAGTCGCAACAGCACCGAGCACAAAGCACCAAGCACCTTCATTGTGACTTGGATCTTGTGCCTTGTGACTTGCTCCGAGGGAGAAGCTGATGACACTCACGCGGACGGTCGGCTCACCCGATTCTGACATCGACGATGCAACAGGCCGCAGATTCATGGATCTCGATCTTTCGCTCGACTTCCTGCGGGTCGTCGAACAGGCCGCCATTGCATGCGCCCAGACGATGGGTCAGGGCGACCGCCACAAGTCGGATCAGGTGGCTGTGGAAGCCATGCGACGCGAGCTCGATTCGGTCCCCATCGACGGCACGATCGTGATTGGAGAGGGAGAGCGTGACGAGGCGCCGATGCTCTACATCGGCGAAAAAGTCGGCCAGTCGCATCGAGAGAGCAACGGTCGCCGGTACCCACCAGTAGACATCGCCGTGGATCCGCTCGAGGGGACGAACTTGTGCGCCACCGGCGCACCCAATGCGCTGGCGGTGCTGGCGGCATCCGAGCACGGCGGGTTGTTGCACGCGCCGGATATCTACATGGAGAAGCTGGTCGTTGGCCCGAGCTCGAAGGATGTGGTGGATCTGGACGCACCGGTGCGGTTCAACCTCCGCGCGATCGCGCAGGCGCTCGGCCGTCGCGTCGAAGACCTCGTCGTGATCGTGCTCGATCGCCCGCGCCATAACGATCTCATCGAGGAGATTCGCGCAACGGGCGCGCGCATCAGGCTGATCGGCGATGGCGATCTCTCCGCTGGCATCGCGGCCGCCGTCGTTGGCAGCGGTGTGCACGCCGTGATGGGAATCGGCGGCGCGCCGGAGGGTGTGCTGACCGCGGCGGCCATGCGGTGTCTGAATGGGGAAATCTATGCGCGGCTCGTCATCACCAAGCCGGAGGACGAGGAGCGGTGCCGTGCGATGGGGATCACGGATCTCAAGAGAGTGTACCGCTCGAAGGACCTTGCCTCGGGGGAGCGGATCATTTTCGCGGCGACAGGGGTAACCGACGGCACGCTGATGCGCGGGGTGCGGTTTTTCGGCGACGGCACGCGCACGACGTCGATTGTGATGCAGACCTACCAGCACCAGATTCGATTCATCGACAGCATCCAGGTCAATCCTACGAAGGATGTGAGAATCAGGTTCTGAGTGCATTCCTGGAAACGTAACCAAGCGGCCGTCACGGCGGCTGCTTTCGTGGGCTTTACCGGCTTCACGCTGGTGATGCCCTTTCTGCCCCTCTACATTCGCCAGCTTGGCGTGACCGACATCGGCGAAATTGCGCTCTGGACCGGCGTGACGCTAGGGGTATCACCGGCGATTGCCGCACTGACGGCGCCGCTCTGGGGACGCGTCGGCGACCGCTTCGGGAACAAGCTCCTCGTGCAGCGTTCGCTCGTCAGCTTCATCGCGGTGATGAGCGCGATGGCCTACGTCACCAAGCCGTGGCACCTGTTCGCGCTGCGGGCTGTCCAGGGCTTTTTTGCAGGCTACGGACCGCTGACCCTGTCGATGGCAGCGCTCTCGGCGCCGCGCGAGAAGATGGCGATCGCCATAGGCACGGTTCAGACGGCTCAGCGCATGGGACCAGCCATTGGACCCGTCATCGGCGGAATGCTGGCTCCGATCTTCGGCCTCCGCAACTCCTTTTTTGTCGCCGCCGGGTTTTATGCGGTGGCCCTCATCATGATCACCGTGCTGTTCAAGGAGCCGCCAAGGGCGCCGCGACCGGCGGCAGGACGCCAGCGCACGCCCTTCGCGTCGATTCTGGCGTTCGAGAACTTTCTACTCGTGATGTTGGTGCTGTTCGGGCTGCAGCTCGTCGATCGGAGCTTTGGCCCTGTGCTGCCACTGCACGTTGGCGGGCTCGGGTACTCACCGGCGGAGGTGCCGGTCGTCTCGGGACTCCTCTTTTCGGTGCTGGCCTTGACCGCGGCTCTCGGCAATCAACTGTCCAGCCGGGTCTTGAAACAGCACTCGCCGCGAGTGGTCATCATCTGGGCGGTGATGATTGCCGCCGCAGCGCTCGGTGTGTTCACCGTATCGAGAAATATATGGCTGCTGGCCGCGGCGCTGGCAGTAGTCGGTCTGTGCATCGGCACGTCGATCACAACCGCCTTTGCCGCCGGAGGCGCCGTCATTCCGCAAGACGTG
>DATBVX010000168.1:0-13283 GCA_036515135.1 Steroidobacteraceae bacterium | reverse complement strand
CGAACAGATCGTCGAGATTCACCGCCTGCTCGACACCCGACGACAACTGCCAGGCCCGCTGCACGGTGATCTGTGGATCATAGCCGGTGACCCGCATCTGCAAGCCGAGTGCGGCGTTGGCGACCTCCACCCCGACGGCGCCGAGACCGACGACGCCGAGCGTCCGGCCCGGCAGCTCGAAGCCTACGAACTTCTTCTTCCCCTGCTCCACTGCTTCTTCGACAGCGTGGTCATCGCCCCTGAGCTCGCGCGTATAGCCCCACGCCTGGCAGATATTGCGTGCGGCGAGAAACATGCCCGCGATGACGAGCTCCTTCACGGCATTGGCGTTTGCGCCCGGGGCATTGAACACGGGAATGCCGCGCTTGCTGAGCGTGGTGACCGGAATGTTGTTGACGCCCGCGCCCGCGCGAGCGACGGCCAACACGCTCTCGGGAATGGCCATCTTGTGCATGTCGGCGGAGCGCAGCAGAACCGCATCGGGGTTACCGATCTCGGAGGCGACCTCGTAGCGGTCGCGCGGCAGCCGCTCGAGGCCGCGCACGGAGATGTGGTTGAGTGTGAGTATCTTGAATGACATGGAAATGGTCGGCAGTTGGCAGTTGGCAGTTGGCAGTTGGCAGTTGGCAGTTGGCAGTTGGCAGTTGGCAGTTGGCAGTTGGCAGTTTGAAAACCCACTCTTGCTGTCAACTGTCAACCGTCAACTGTCAACTTTCTTACCCATTCTTCCTCTCAAACTCCTGCATGAACTCGACCAGCGCGTTCACGCCGGCCAGAGGCATCGCGTTGTAGAGGCTGGCCCGCATTCCGCCTACTGAACGATGTCCTTCCAGGGCCGTCAACCCGGCCTGGTGCGCTTCGGCGAGGAACTGCCTGTCGAGCTCGGGACGCGCCAGCGTAAACGGCACGTTCATCCACGACCGGCACTCCTTCGCCACCGGGTTACGGTAGAAGCGCGACTGGTCGATCGCGGCGTAGAGTCTCTGGGCCTTGGCTCGATTGGTCTCCGCCATCGCCTTGAGCCCGCCCCGCTCCTTGAGCCACTGCAGCACCAGACCGGCGACGTACCAGCCGAAGGTCGGCGGCGTATTGAGCATCGATCCTTCGTCCGCCATGGCCTTGTAGTCGAAGACCACGGGCGTACCCGGTCGCGCGCGACCGAGCAGGTCATCGCGGACGACCACCACAGTGATGCCCGACGGGCCGATGTTCTTTTGCGCGCCCGCGTAAATCACGCCGAATCTCGTCACGTCGATCGGCCGCGACAGGAGCGTCGAGGACATGTCCGCCACCAACGGCACTGCATCGACGTCCGGCACGAAGTGAAACTCGACGCCACCGATGGTTTCGTTCGGCGTGTAGTGCAGGTAGGCCGCGTTCGGGCTGCAATTCCATCCGGCAAGCGGCGGAATGTCGTTATACCCGGACACGGCGCCGTCGGCTGCCACGTTGACCGTGCAATAGCGCTGGGCCTCGAGCAGCGCTTTCTTCGACCAGCTACCCGTGTTGACGTAGTCAACCGTGGCTCCCTCGGTGGCGAGGTTCATTGGAACGGCCGAAAACTGGCCTGTGGCGCCACCCTGGAGAAAGAGCACTTTGAAATTCGGCGGTACGCCGAGGAGCTCACGCAGGTCCGCCTCCGCTTGCTGCGCGACGCCGATGAATGCCTTGCTGCGATGGCTGATCTCCATCACCGACGCGCCGCTCGAGCGCCAGTCGATCAGCTCATCGCGAACCCGTTCGAGCACCTCCAGCGGCAACATGGCCGGCCCGGCGCTGAAATTGAAAACGCGCATGGAACTCCCGAAAGAAATCGCCGGAGTACGGACTCGGCGCATCCGTCTCAATGCGTCGAATGCGCGCTCCGGCTCGGGTTCAGTGTATCAGGCCGGATCAAGGGTTTCAGCGGGCGGCGCGTCACCGCCGACGACATCGGCATCGTCGCCATTCAGCCCTTCGATGCCCGAAGAATTTTTCGAATGGCTGAGGATTACTGAGCTGGACGTGGCCGGCTCGGTTACTGCGGGCGCGGCCACCCTCGCTCGCTGCGGCGTGGCATCGGGTGGACTGACTGGTGCGGGTTCAGGTCCGCCGGCGTCGCCGTGCGACAACAGCGACCAGCCCAGCGAGCAGCTCCATCACCCCCTCGGCGCCGCCACCACCGCCGCCGCCGCTAGGAGCCGGGGTGGGCGGCGGGGGCGGGGCGGCTCCACAACGCACGAACACAACGGAGGTCGCAGTCTGGCCGGTAACACCCACCTGCAGCGTGTGCTGGTTGCAATCGCTGATGGAAGACGGGATGGTCAGCAGGTACTCATTGTTGAGCAGCTCGGAGAGGGTTACATAGGCGGCTGCGATCTCGGCATCGTTCGGTGCGGGGAGGTACTCGCCACCAGTCTGAGCTGGCAGACGCATCAGCATTTCCAATCGCTGTATGTTGCCCACGCCGATTGTGAAAATGGGAATGCTGTTGCCAGCGGCGTTGTCGATAACGGCACCCTCGCTTGTCTGAGAAGAGTTCTCGCCGCCGTCAGTGATCACGATCACCGCCTTCGGCCCGTCCGGGAGGGGGACGGGAGGCGTGACGAACTGATTGATCGCCAGGTTGATGGCGTCGAGCAGGTTGGTGCGGCCGCCGGGATAGTCCGTCATCACTACACTGATCAATTGTGTCTTGGCCGACGCACTAATCTCCGTGAACGGCTGCTCCACCGAGGCCCCGGCCGAGCCGCTGAACTTGACGATGGCCGCGAAGTCGCCGTCGTTCATCGCGTTGATGAAATCCGTCACCGCGTCCCGCATGGCATCGAGCGCGATGTCCTGGACGCTGGTGCTGTGGTCCATGGCGAATACCACCGAGACCTTTTGATCCGGATCCTGGTTCGGCGGCAGGGTGAAGTCCGCCGGCTGAATCTGAATCGCCACTCCGTCGAGCGTCACGGTGAAGTCGCTGGCACCGAGCCCCCCCACTGGGGCACCGGTCGCATCAGTGACGGTCACGAAGGCCTGGATCGGGGCGCTGATCGGCGTCGCCTCGACGCGCAGATCAATGGCTGCCCGCGCTGGGCTCGCGAAAAGCGCTGCCACCAGCAGCAGCACCGCCGTCAGCCACCGCGGCAGCTGCGCAGCAACGGCGGGTATGCCGGCATGTTGATACCGCAGGCCTTGGGAATGCATGCACGGACGGAAAGCTCGTCGGGCCATGGGAGTTCCTCTTTTTACTTATCTACGTATCGACGTAGTTATCGTTTTCCCCGCGTTTATTTATCCATAGTCACGAGGACATGGACACTAAGATTCTGTGACCCATGTCACTAACCGGGGGAAATCCGGCGGACGCGCGCTGATATTGAAAACGCGCATGGAACTTCTGAAAGAAATCGCCGGAGTACACACCCGGCGCATCCGTCTCAATGCGTCGAATGCGAGCTCCGGCTCGGGTTCAGTGGATCAGGCCGGATCAGGGGTTTCAGCGGGCGGCGCGTCACCGCCGACGACATCGGCATCGTCGCCATTCAGCCCTTCGATGCGCTCGATGCCGACCAGGCGTGCACCCTCTTCGAGCCTGATCAGGCGCACGCCCTGAGTATTGCGTCCGACGACCGAGATATCGGCGACCGGCGTACGCACGAGCGTGCCACTGGAGCTGATAAGCATGATCTCGTGCTCGCGCAGGACGTGCAGTGCGCCGACCATCTGACCGTTGCGCTCGGTGACCTGGAGCGCGATCACGCCCTGACCACCACGGCCATGTTGCGGAAACTCTTCCACCGGGGTGAGCTTTCCGTAGCCCTGCTCCGAAGCCGTCAGAATGAATCCATCGTCCACCACGATCAGCGCGATGACGCGTTGATCGCCGCTCAGCTTGACGCCACGCACGCCCGCCGCCTCGCGCCCCATCGCGCGTACCTCGTCCTCGCGGAATCGAATCGCCTTGCCGCCGCTGGTACACAACATGATCTCGCGCTGGCCGTCGGTCAGCGCCACACCCACGAGTCGATCCTCCGGGGCGAGGTCGACCGCGATGATGCCGGTGGTGCGCGGTCGCGAGAAGGACGCCAGCGACGTCTTCTTGACAGTGCCGAGCGCGGTGGCCATGAACACGTAGCGGTGCTCGTCGTACTCGCGGATCGGCAGCACCGCGTTAATGCGCTCGCCCTCCTGGAGAGGCAGGAGATTGACCATCGGCTTGCCGCGCGCGATGCGCCCCGCCTGTGGCAGCTCGTAGACCTTGAGCCAGTACACCTTGCCGTGGCTCGAGAAACATAACAGTGTGTCGTGCGTATTCGCCACGAACAGCTTGTCGATGAAGTCCTCGTCTTTCACGCTCGTTGCCGCCTTGCCGCGCCCGCCGCGACGTTGTGCCTGATACGCGGAAACGGGTTGCGACTTGGCGTATCCGGAATGTGAGAGGGTGACGACGACCTCCTCGGGTTCGATGAGGTCCTCGATCGTGAGATCCGAGTGGTCGCTGATGATCTCGGTGCGGCGGACATCACCGTATGCCTGGCGCATCTCGACCAGCTCGCCACGGATGACCGCCAACAGCCGCTCGGGCCGCACCAGGATGTCGCCGAGGTCACGAATCTTTTCCAGCAGTTCCTTGAACTCGGCAATGATCTTGTCCTGCTCAAGGCCGGTCAGGCGATGCAGGCGCATGTCGAGGATCGCCTGCGCCTGCACTTCGGTGAGTCGATAGCCGCGCTCACTCAGCCCAACGTCGCTCTGCGCGCCATCGGCACGCGTCGAGACGTCCCCCGCGTTCTGCAACATGGCGGGAACGGCTCCGGACTGCCAGTGACGCGCCAACAGCGCAAGCTTTGCCTCCGGCGCGGTCGCTGAGCGCTTGATCGTCGCTATCACCTCGTCGATGTTCGCCAGCGCCACGGCGAGACCTTCGAGGATGTGGGCGCGTTCACGAGCCTTGCGCAGGTCGAACACGCTGCGGCGCGTGACGACTTCGCGGCGGTGGCGCAGGAATGCTTCCAGCATCTCCTTGAGCGCGAGCAGTTTCGGCTGGCCATCCTGAAGGGCGACCATGTTGATGCCGAACACCGTCTCCATCGGGGTCTGCGCGTAGAGATTGTTGAGGACGATGTCGGGGACTTCGCCCTTCTTGAGCTCGATGACGACGCGCATCCCGTCCTTGTCCGACTCGTCTCGCAGACCGTCATGGGCGATTCCGTCGAGGTGCTTCTCCTTTACGAGTTCGGCGATGCGCTCGATGAGGCGCGCCTTATTGACCTGAAAGGGCAGCTCCGTGATGACGATGGCCTGCCGGCCACCGCGCTCGAGTTCCTCCACCTGCGTGCGTGCACGCACCGACAGCCGTCCGCGCCCGGTCTTGTATGCCGCAACGATTTCCTGCGCGCCGTTGATGATCCCGGCCGTCGGGAAATCCGGCCCCGGGATGTGCTGCATGATTCCGGCCAGCGTCAGGCCCGGATCATCGATCAGGGCGACGCAGGCATTGATGACCTCGGCCAGGTTGTGCGGCGGGATGTTGGTCGCCATGCCGACGGCAATCCCCGACGAGCCGTTGACCAGCAGATTCGGAATCCGCGTCGGGAGAACGGTTGGCTCGTTCTCCTTGCCGTCGTAGTTCGGCACGAAATCGACGGTCTCCTTGTCGATGTCGGCCAGCATCTCCGAGGCGAGCGCCGTGAGGCGGCACTCGGTGTAGCGGTAGGCCGCGGGTGGATCGCCATCGATGGAGCCGAAATTGCCCTGGCCGTCGACCAGCAGGTAGCGCATGGAAAAGTGCTGCGCCATGCGCACCATCGCGTCATAGGTGGCGGTGTCGCCGTGCGGGTGGTACTTGCCGAGCACGTCGCCGACCACGCGGGCGCACTTGACGTAGGGGCGCGTGGAGACGTTGTTCGTCTCCTGCATCGAGAACAGGATGCGGCGATGAACCGGCTTCAACCCGTCCCGCACGTCGGGAAGTGCGCGCCCGACGATGACGCTCATGGCGTAGTCGAGATACGACTGGCGCATCTCGTCTTCGAGGTTGACAGACAGGATTTCGCGCGCGATTTCCGCCATGCGAGGGTCCGTTGAACTCACTTTGAAGGTGCGGCCGAAAGCGGCAAATCTGGGGCCGTTGTGGCCGTTTTGGAAGCTGCGAATGGTAACACAGCGCAGCGTCTCGCCGTACTGCGTGCAGCGCCGCTCGCTATACTACGCAACGGTGTTTTGGCAGCCATTGATACGAATGAATTCGCCGCAAATCGGACCGGTATCCGGCGTGCGCAAGCACGTCCGCGAGCACAGCTCATGAGCGCTCGCCGCAACGTCGATACGGGTGAAATCGCCAAGTTCGAGGCCCTGGCGCAGCGCTGGTGGGATCCGAAAGGCGAGTTCCGGCCGCTGCACGAGCTCAATCCGGTGCGCCTCGGATTCATCGAGGAGCACGTCGCCCTCGACGGGATGGCAGTGCTCGATGTGGGCTGTGGCGGGGGCATCCTTTCCGAGGCGATGGCCCGCCGCGGCGCCAGGGTGCTGGGCGTGGATCTGGCGCAGGCCCCGCTGGAGGTGGCCCAGCTGCACGCGCTCGAAGCGGAGGTTGCGCTGGAATATCGGCTCATCTCGGCGGAGGAACTGGTCAGGACTGCCGCTGCGCAGTTCGATGTCGTGACGTGCATGGAGATGCTGGAGCACGTACCCGAACCCGAAACGGTCATGCATGCCCTTGGTCAACTCGTCAAGCCGGGCGGCCACGTATTCGTCTCGACGATCAATCGCAACCTCAAGGCGTTTCTGCTCGCGATCGTCGGCGCGGAATATCTGATGCGCTTGCTTCCCCGCGGAACTCATGAATACGAACGCTTCCTGCGGCCATCGGAGATCGTGGCGATGGCGCGCAGATCCGGGCTCGACCTCGGGGAGATCGCAGGCATCGAGTATCAGCCCCTCGCGGGAGCGTTTACGTTGAGCAGCGACGCCTCCGTGAATTACCTCGTGCATTTCACCCGCCCGGCGGCGAACAGTTGACATGAATATCGGCATTCGGGGCGTCCTGCTCGATCTCGATGGCACGCTGCTCGACACGGCGCCGGACATGGCCGCCGCGTTGAACCGGCTGCGCGGCGAGGAGGGAGCGGCGCCGCTAAAGTTCGACGCGATCCGGCCACACGTTTCGCACGGAGCTGCGGCGCTGGTGCGGCTCGGTTTTCCGACCGCCGACGACCAGCTCTTCGACACGCTGCGACAGCGCTTCATCGATGGCTACGCGGCGCAGATCGCGACCGAGACGCGGCTCTTCCCGGGGTTCGAAACAGTGCTGCAGACAATCGAATCGCGTGGCCTGCCCTGGGGAGTCGTGACCAACAAGCAGACTTCCCTCACCTGCGCGCTGCTCGCTCAGTTGAATCTCGCCCACCGCGCCGCTTGCGTCGTGTGCGGAGATACGGTGAGCCAGCGCAAACCCCACCCGGCACCGCTGCTCCATGCCGCAAACTTGCTCGGGCTCGAGCCACAGTCGTGTATTTACGTCGGCGATGCCGAGCGCGACGTGCAGGCGGGACGCGCCGCGGGCATGCGCACGGTGATCGCGCTCTTCGGCTATCTCGGGACACACGATCGCCCCGATGAGTGGTGCGCCGATGGCCTGATCAGCGAGCCCGTCGAGTTGCTGGGCTGGCTGAACGGTACAGAAGGGCGCACCAGCAGGGGCGGATCGAAATGACAGGGGTGCCCACGTCATTCTGGATTGCCGGCGCGCTCCTCGCCGGATTCGGGCTGGGCTGGCTCGTGGCCGCGTATCGCGCCCAGCGCGTCGAACGACGACTGAGCTTCGACCTGGAGGTGGCGCGCGCGCGGCTGCAGACGCAAGCGGCCCTCGAGCAGGAACGAGTGGTAGCGATCGAGCGCGCACAGGAGCGGCTCAAGTCGGCGTTCGACGAGCTCGCGTCGGCGTCCCTGCGCAGCAACAGCGAGTTGTTCCTGAAGCTCGCGCGCGAAAACCTGGGCCAACAGCAGCTTCAAGCCGCGCATACGCTCAAGGAACGCGAACAGGCCATCGAGACGCTGTTGAAGCCGATTCAAGAGGCGCTCAGCCGCACGGAAGCGCAGATCACCAACATTGAGAAGGACCGGCACGAGGCCTTCGGTGCAATCCGGCAGCACCTGGAGTCGGTCAACCTGAGCCAATCCGCCCTGCAGCGCGAGACGCGCAACCTGGTGAATGCCCTGCGACGGCCCGAGGTGCGCGGGCAATGGGGCGAGTTGTCGCTGCGCCGCCTGGTCGAGTTGGCCGGGATGACACCCCATTGCGATTTTACCGAGCAGGTACACAGCGCTTCCGAAGACGGCGCCCTGCGGCCCGATCTGATCGTCCACATGCCGGACAGCCGCGATCTGGTGGTCGACGTCAAGACGCCTCTGGATGCGTATCTCGAAGCGGTCGATGCCCCGAACGACGAAGTCCGGGCTGCGGCCCTGCGCCGCCACAGCCAGCTGGTTACCGAGCGTGTGCGCGCGCTGGCGAGCAAGGCTTACTGGTCACAGTTCGAGAAGAGCCCCGATTTCGTGATCCTCTTCATTCCCGGCGATCAGTTCCTCGCCGCCGCGCTCAATGAAAGGCCTGGCCTGCTCGACGAGGCCATTCGCCAGAACGTCATCCTCGCCACCCCGACCAGTTTCATCGCCATGCTCAAGGCCATCGCCTACGGCTGGCGGCAGCAGTCTCTGGCGCAAAACGCCGCGACCATTCGCGATCTCGGCGAGGAACTCTACAAGCGCCTGAGCGTGTTCGGCAGCCATCTCGGCAAGATCGGAGCCGCACTCAACCGCAGCGTCGAGGCGTACAACAGCGCTGTCGGCTCGCTCGAACGCCAGGTGTTGCCCGCCGCGCGGCGCTTTACCGAACTCGGCCTGCAGTCCGATCGCGCTCTCGACGTACTCGAGCCGGTCGACAAGCTCGCCCGTGAGCCGACGACAAGCGAGGACGACGAGGCGGATAAGCCGCTGAACGGTTGACGCTTCATGAGTGCGTCAGCCACCGATCCAACGGCCGCGGACCCGCGTAACCATCAACCCCTGCCTGATGAGTTGCGCGGCCGCGTCATTCTCGTAACCGGCGCCGGCGACGGGATTGGACGCGCGGTTGCGCAGGCGCTGGCAGCGCATGGCGCCACGGTGGTGTTGAGCGGCAAGACCGTCAGCAAGCTCGAAAAGACCTACGACGACATCGTCGCTCAGGGTTCGCCGCTGCCGAGCATTGCCCCGCTCGATCTCGAGAATGCGCTCGCCGGCGACTACGACGCGGTGGTCGACGCGCTAGCGGGAACGTACGGCCGACTCGATGGACTGCTCCATAGTGCCGGCATTCTCGGGCAGCTGAGTCCGATCGAGCATTACCCCATGCCGGTCTGGGTCCGCGTAATGCACGTCAACGTGACCGCCGCTTGCGCCTTGACCCAGGTCTGCCTGCCCCTGCTCAAGAAATCGCCCGACGCGTCAATCGTGTTCACATCCAGCACTGTGGGGCGTCGGGGCCGTGCGTTATGGGGCGCCTACGCCGTCTCGAAATTCGCGATCGAAGGTCTGGCCCAGGTGCTGGCCGATGAGATGCAGCCGGGAAACGTACGCGTGAACTGCATCAATCCCGGTCGTGCCCGTACGGCGATGCGCTTGCAGGCGTACCCGGCCGAGGACCGCAGCGCATTGCCCGAACCGCGCGAGCTCGTCAGACCGTACCTGTTCCTGCTTGGCCCGGCGAGCCGCTCGATCACCGGTCGGAGTTTCGATTGCCTGTGACGCGGCCTTTTCGCCTCGGATTCCGCGGCGCGCGCGACACCCGTGCGGATGCGCGCGACACTGTTCGTCGCTCGAACCTTCGACGGCTTGGACTCTTGCGCGGGTCTTCCAGACCGGCCAGCGCGTAAAGCTCCATCGTTTCTCCAAGTCCCAGCGAGCGCGAGCGCTCGCGGGCGAGGCTGCGATCCATCAGCACGGGACCAAGACCGACCCGCATCAACCGGCTGAGCTCGACACCCGCCGCCGCGCACAGCCGACGCACGTCACGCGCCCGGCCACCACGAGTCACCAGCGTGTACCAGCGATTCGCGCCCTCGCCCCCCGCCGCTTCCAAGGACTCGATCGCGATCGACTCGTCGTCATCGAGCAGTCCGGACTTCAGCCTCTCGAGCTGCTCGGGGCGTGGCTCGCCGTGGATGCGTATCGCGAACTCTATTCGCAGCTGCGAGAGCTTGCGCATCAGGGCCTGCGCGAGATCACCATCACTGGTGAGCAGTTCAAGACCACCGTCGTTCGGCGGCAATGGACTGATCGGCACCCAGCGTCGTCCGGCGCGTCGCGGCAGCCGGTCGAGAAACTGACCGGAATCGGGCGAGTCGCCCGGCGTGAGATTGCGACCCGGCGTGCGGTGATAAATGATGACACGCGTGTCCGAATCCGGTGCGCGCAGCCGCACCGGTCGGCCATCGAGCGTGACCTTGTCGCGTGGTCCAAGCTGGGCGCCGAGAGCCGCCGGCACGCCGTTGATGGACAGGCGGCCGGCACGAATCCAGGCTTCGACTTCGCGCCGCGACCCAACCCCGGCGCGCGCCAGCACCTTCTGAATGCGCTCGCTCACGAGAATGCGTCTCCCACGCGGTGGGAGAGTCTCAGGATGACGGTTCCTCGATGCCGCGCGCGACCATGCCTGGGGCTTGTGGCGGACTGGACTCGGAGTCTTCGTCTTCCGTGCCATCGTCGTCCGGCGCCGCCGCCAAGCCGTCATCATCGGCGGCTTCGAGCGCGTCCATTGCAGCCAACGCCGCGGGCTCGCCGACTTCGCCCGGCAACTCGAGCTGCACGCCCAGGTTGTCCATGTCACGCAACTCGGCGAGCGAAGGCAGGTCATCCAGGCTCTTGAGGTTGAAGTAGTCGAGAAATTCTCGCGTCGTACCCAGCAGCTCCGGATGTCCGGGCACTTCGCGATGCCCGACCACGCGTATCCAGTTGCGCTCCAGGAGCGTGCGCACGATGTCGGGATTGACCGTGACCCCGCGGATCTCCTCGATCTCGCCGCGCGTCATCGGCTGCCGATACGCGATCAGCGCAAGCGTCTCGAGCAGCGCGCGCGAGTAGCGCCGCGGTCGTTCCTGCCACAGCCGGGAGACTGTCGCGGAGATCCCCCGGCGGACCTGGATCCGGAAACCGCTCGCGACTTCCTTGAGCTCGATGCCGCGCTCGGCGTACTCGGCCTGCAGCGCCGTGAGTGCGGCGCGAATCTCGGACGCCTCCGGGCGCTCGCGTTCATCGAACAGCTCCAGCAGCTGCTCCACCGACACTGGCCGCCCGGCAGCCAGCAGCCCTGCCTCGACCACGTTCATCAACATTCGATCCTGCATCCTAAGGTTTCTCTGCGATGAGTGAACTTGAGTTTTCCGCCAGCGTGTTGTCCGCCACCACGACCAGGTTGGGCGTGCCGCTTCCCGGACGCACGTGAATGGCTGTGTAGGGCTCCGCCTGTACGATCTCGATCAGACCCTCGCGCATGAGCTCGAGGATCGCGATGAACGTGACGGTCACGCCCATGCGCCCCTCCTCGGGGCGAAACAGCCGCGCGAACTCCACGAAGCTCGATTCCCTGAGCTGGCTCAGCACTTCCGTCATGCGCTGGCGCACCGACAGCCTTTCGCGCTGCACCTGGTGGTGCGCGAACATCGCCGAGCGTGCCAGCACGTCCTTGAAGGCCACCAGCATCTCCTGCAGCGTAACCTGCGGCACGAGTCGCACCACGTTGCGCTCGGCCAGCTGCGCGGTCGCTGCAAAAGTATCGCGCTCGAGACGGGCGAGTGCGTCGATGTCTTCCGCGGCCTTCTTGAATCGCTCGTATTCCTGCAAGCGCCGCACCAGTTCCGCGCGCGGATCCTCTTCCTCCGCCAGTCCCTCGACATTCATGCGTGGCAGCAACATGCGCGACTTGATCTCGGCCAACATCGCCGCCATCAACAGGTATTCGCCCGCCAGCTCGAGCTCGAGCTCCTGCATCAGCTCGATGTACTGCATGTACTGGCGTGTGATTTCCGCAATCGGGATATCGAGAATGTTGAGGTTCTGGCGCCGGATCAGATAGAGCAGCAGATCGAGCGGCCCTTCGAAGGCCTCGAGAAAGACCTCGAGCGCCTGCGGTGGAATGTAGAGATCGCGCGGGAGCTCGGTCAGCGCTTCGCCGTCCACGACGGCGAACGGCATCTCGGCCTGTTCCGGCGGCGGCGCGGCCGGCGGCGGTACCGGGGGCGAGGATTCGACGACTCTCAGGTCAGGCTTCATCTAGCCTTCAGCGGTAGTTCAGACCCATTGCCTCGCGCACGTCGTTGAGCGTCTCGCGCGCCACGGCGCGCGCCTTCTCACAACCCTCGTCAATGATGCCACGAACGAGGTCGGGATTGTCCTCGTATTCCTGCGCCCGCTTGCGGATCGCCGCGATCTCCTCGACGACCTTGTCGATCAGCGGTTTCTTACATTCGAGACAGCCGATGCCGGCAGAGCGGCATCCCTTCTGCACCCACTCCTGCGTTTCCGCGCTTGAATAGATCTTGTGCAGGTCCCAGACCGGGCACTTGTCCGGGTCGCCGGGATCCGCACGCCGCACGCGCGCTGGGTCGGTCTGCATGGTCTTGAGCTTTTTGGCGACCTCGTCTGGATCCTCACGCAACCCGATGGTATTGCCGTAGGACTTCGACATCTTGCGGCCATCGAGGCCGGGCACCTTCGGCGTCGCCGTAAGCAGTACCCGCGGTTCGGGAAGGATCGCGACCCCCGTCCCTTCGAGGAAACCGAGCAGGCGATCGCGATCGGCCATGGTGATCCGCGCATTCGACTCCACCAGAGCGCGCGCCTTCTCGAGGGCTTCGGCGTCACCGCCCTCCTGGAACTTCCGCCGCAGCTGCCGGTAAAGAGTGCCGTTGCGCCCGCCGAGGCTTTTGATCGCTTTTTCCGCTTTCTGCTCGAAATCGGGCTCGCGACCGTAGAGATGATTGAATCGTCGCGCGATCTCGCGGGTGATCTCGACGTGGGCGACCTGGTCCTCGCCGACCGGCACGAAGCTCGGCCGGTAGATCAGGATGTCGGCGCTTTGCAGCAGCGGGTAACCCAGAAATCCATAGGTGGTGAGGTCCTGGTCCTTGAGTTGTTCCTGCTGGTCCTTGTAGCTCGGCACCCGTTCCAGCCATCCCAGCGGCGTGATCATCGACAGCAACAGGTACAGCTCGGCGTGCTCAGGTACACGCGACTGGATGAACAAAGTGGCGACACCCGGGTTGAGCCCGGCG
>DATBVX010000167.1:0-2377 GCA_036515135.1 Steroidobacteraceae bacterium | reverse complement strand
GTCTGAAAGTAATTGGTTCTGAGTGTCGCCCGGATTACCGTTGCAAACGCCCGCAAGATGCGATCCTCATCGAGGCTCTTCACCGCTTCGAGCGCGACGCTCAACTCCTGCTGGATGCGCGCGGTCTCGTTGTTGCGTCGTGCCCGCGTCCTCGCCGGATCGAAGGCAACGAGATAGAGCTTCGCGAGCAGCGCGCTGATGCCCGCATTCGCGGCGAGCACCTGTTCCATGTAGGGCTGGCTGAACGGGATGCCGGTCTGCAGCAGGTATCGGCAATAGGCACGCAGCACCGCCGTGTGCCGCCAGGTCAGACCGGCGTCGAGCACCAGCCGATTGAAGCCGTCGTTCTCGGCATGCCCGTTCCACACACTCGCAAAGGTGTCCTGCAGATTGCCATCGATGAGCGGCAGATCCAGGGCGAGGCCGGTTCGATGCTGGAGCTCGAAGTCCTGGATCCACAAGGTTCCGCCGGCTGGCGAATCCATGTCATACGGCCGCTCGCTGATCACCTTGAGGCCGAGGTTTTCCATCGTTGGCAGGACGTCAGAGATCGGAATCGGGCTTGCCGGACGGAACAGCCGCAGGTGCAACTGGCTCGCGCTCTGACCGGCATCGCGATACAGGCGCATCCGCAATGCGCTCGCGTCCCGGGTGAGCGATTCCAGCGCCACGATGTCTTCGACCGCGGACTGCGCGCTGGTATCGCCCTGATACGCCGGCGGGAGGCGGTTGCCGTAGCGCGCGAGGAGCTGCAGCGCCGTTGCCTCGTCATGGCGGGCGAGCAACGCGTCCTTCAGTCCGTCACTCCAGGTCCGCACTGCCGCGGCGATTTGGGACTCGATCCGCTCGCTCTCGGCGCGGTGTGTATCGCCGGGGTCAGTGCGCACCAGCAGGTACAGTCGCGCCAGCACGGAATCGGACAGCTGCACCTGCGACTCGATGGCGCTGCCGTGGAACCCCTCGCGCACGACGGCCTCGATGCGCTGTCGGACCGCCGTGTTGTAGCGGTCGCGCGGCACATAGATGAGACAGGAATAGAACCTCCGGAATGCATCACGGCGCACGAACAGCCGCACCTGCTGGCGCTCGTACAGATTGACGATGCCGCGGATGATGCGGACCAGATCCGCCACCGTCGCCTGGAACAGCTCATCGCGAGGATAGGTCTCGAGGACGTGCATCACCGCCTTGCCGTCGTGGCTGGTGGGCGCAACACCGAAATGCAAGACCACGCGCTGCACCTTGTTTCGCAGCACGGGGATCTCATGCGGGCTCCTGCTGTAGGCGGATGACGTCCACAGCCCGATGAAGCGCTGCTCGCCGACGACTTCGCCTGCGGCATCGAACGTCTTGACGCCGACGTAGTCGAGATAGGTGGCACGGTGGACGGTGGAGACTGTATTGGCCTTCGTGATGACGAGCAGCGTCTTTTCGCGCGCGTTGTCGCGGATCTCGCCGGTCAATCTCGTGACGCGCGGAGCGCGCCCGTGATCGCGACCGGCACGCATGACGCCGAGGCCGCTCTTCACGACCGGCGTGAGCGAGTCGTAGCTGCGATGGCGCCTCAGCCGATACTCGCGATAACCCAGGAACGTAAAGTGGTTGTCCTCCATCCACTCGAGCAGTTCCTTCGACTCGATGACCTCGGCGCTGGGCAAGCCCGGCGAGCGTGCCTCGAGCCCGTCCGCGATCTCACGCGCCCGCCGGCGCATCTCGAGCCAATCGGCCGTGGCGCTGCGGACATCATCCAGCGTCGCGACGATCCTTTCGAGGAGCGTAGCAAGTCGTGCCGGGTCGGTTTCACGATCGATCTCAAAGAATTGCCATGACTCACCGATGGGCTTGGTGCCTTCCGTGGGCTCGTCGGCGATTTCCTTGAGCTTGCCGTTGCCGTCGCGGTGTGCGACGAGCACCGGGTGCGCGATGAAGTGAATGGCGATCGCGTACTGATTGAAGACGATGCCGAGCGAATCGACCAGGAACGGCATGTCGTCCGTCACCACGGCGACGATGGTGTGCGAAGAGGAGAAGCCGTCCTTCTTGAGGTCCGGATTGAAAACGCGGGCGAGCGGTCTGCCACGGGGACGGGTTGCTCCCAGGGCGAGATGCGCGAGCGCCGCGCCCGCCAGATCCACGGCGCGACGCGCGGCGAGATCTTCTTCGGAAACGCCGCGGTAATACGCGTGGATGAACTGCGCGGCATTGACCGGTAGCCGCCTGCGAGTCTTGCGTGCCCGTGCGGCGATTTTCTCGATCAGCTCAAGCCGCGCCGCAGGAATCTTGCCGTGCATAGCCTTCATCGTCTCCCTCTCCCGCTTGCGGGAGAGGGTTGGGGTGAGGGTCCCTGCCTTCTCCCTCGCCCGCTTGCGGGAGAGGG
>DATBVX010000166.1:0-7762 GCA_036515135.1 Steroidobacteraceae bacterium | reverse complement strand
AGGCGGCGTCGCGGTGTTCGCGTGCCGTCGCAAGCAAAGCCTTGATCCGGCGATCACCGGGCGGCAGGCCGAGCGCGATGCCTACGAGCATCCAGGCGCGGCTGAGGTTCAGACCGTCGAGGTGTGCGAGCTTGGGGTCGGTGCGATCGGTGATCTCCGCCGGGCGCAGCCACTGGGTCGATCCGCTCCTTGGGATCTTCCGCAGGAAGCTCGACAACCACCTGTCGAACGTATCCTGTCCGAGGACGCGCCGCATGAAGTCGGCTTCAGCGAGACACGGCGAAAGGAAATCCTGCCCCGACGGTTCATACGCGAGCGGGCAGGAGCGATCGCGCAGATAGAACTCGCGGGCCTTGGCCAGAAGCAGTTGCTGCATCTCGGCGTCGCCGGTCATCCGCGCCCAGTCCCACGCGAGGCTGAAAGCAAATGCAGTCTGGGCGTGCTCACCGATGCGGATCGGATACTTGAGCTTCGGCAACCACAGCTTGAGGCGCGACGCGGCCTCGGCCTCGAGCGGAGCGAGTGTGGTTGCCCATCGCTGCGCTTGCGGATCCCTCCACGCGCGCAATTCGGCCGCGAGTTGCAGCAGCCAGGCAAGTCCGTACGGGCGCTCGAAGGACTCGCGGCCCTCGCGGCGCATGTATGCGAGCTCCACCGCGATGTTCGCGTCGGTCAGGCTGCGTTCCAGATCCGCTCGCGCCTCGCTTGCCACCGGCTCGGCCGGAAAGAGTTCGGCGACGCGCGCCAGCAACCAATGTCCATGAACCGCGGAATGCCAGTCATAGCAGCCGAAGAATGCCGGTGTGAGCTCGCGCGGCGGCTTGATGTCGGTGTCGTCCTGCATCACGTGCGCGACCTTGTTCGGGTATTCGCGATGCACGCAGTCGAGGGCGAGCCGGGCGAGATGCGTTGCCGCCGCTGCATCGAGCGCCGGACGGGGTGACAGAGGAGTACGCGACGCTTCTTTCGCCTGCGCGCCCTGCCACTGCGGCGCCGCGGTGCAGATCAACAACACCATCAGTCGAAATGCACGGGCACTCACCGGGTTTTCGCCTTCATCGCACGGGCATTGGCCTGCATGAAACTCCAGATCTCCGCGGTGGCATCGACCTCGCGACTGACCCGCCCGACCAGCCATGCGCGCGCATACTCTGCGCCCAACGGCCAGGTGTGGCCGCCGCCCTGGATCTCATACAGCCGCACTTCCACGCCGTCATGGCAGGCGCGGCCGCGATGAGTGACGAGCACCGTCTGGTCGTCGGGATCCTTGTCGAGGCGTGGGTCCACCCTGCGTTCGCGGCATTGGTCGAGTTCTAGCCAGCGATCGAAAGTCTGCATAGTCGACCATGCCGCACCGCGGGTAGTTCCTAGCACCTTGACCGGTCCGCCCGACCACGGCACCAGCGGATCCTCGGTGCCGTTCAATATCGCAACCGCGATCGGCCGCGCCGGTTTGCAGCGTGGTCCCAGCTGCTCGGAAAGCGCCGCGGTCACCGGCGCGACGGCGGCAAAGGTGTCGGCCGCGTCGCAGGCGAGCCGGAACGACATGAATCCACCGTTCGAGATTCCGGTGGCAAAGATCCGGCCGCGATCGATCGCGTGCTCGCGGGCCATGTCCTCGATGACTGCGAGCATGAATCCCACGTCGTCCACGTTCTCGCGCGCGGCGGTGTCGGACAGCTCGCGGCCATCGTTCCAATGGCGGTCGATTCCGTCCGGGTAGACGACGACCGCGCCGTCGCGGTCCGCGATGCGGTTGAACCGGCCGGCGGTGAGCAGTTCCATGCCGCTGCCCGACCCGCCACCTCCGTGGAGAACGAAGAGCAGTGCCATGGGCCCCGCCTGCGAGCCTCCGACGTAGGTGCGCAGCGTTCGCTGGCGACCGCCGTACGCGCGCGAGCTGCAGACCGATTCGAGATCTCCCTTGAGGCGTCCCCGAGAGCTTAGGCATTCCTCGCGGGCAGTGGCGGCTCGTGCAGCGTCCGCAACACCCATGCTCGCGACGGCCGCGAAGATGCATGCGAGCGCGGGAGCCAGCCGGTTCACACGATCCAATTGAGTTCTCCCGTGCGGCAAGGTCCACGTACAATCTGCAGGCAATGACCACATCCCGCAACAACGATTCAAGCGGTCAGACGGCGGATTTCGGCTTCGAGAAGGTCGCCTGGGAAGAGAAGGCGCGCCGTGTAAGAGGCGTATTCGACTCCGTTGCGGGCAAGTACGACCTGATGAACGATCTGATGTCGGGTGGCATGCACCGGCTGTGGAAGCAGTTCTTCCTGACCCTCACCGGGCTCAAACCGGGCCAGCAGGCGCTTGACGTCGCGGGCGGCACGGGGGATCTGAGCATTGGTCTGGCGCGGCAGGTCGGCCGCAAGGGTCATGTCGTCCTGTCAGACATCAATGCCGCCATGCTCGAGCGCGGCCGCGAACGGCTCATCGACGCCGGCATCGCCGGAAACGTCTCGTATTGCCTGGCGAACGCCGAGAAGCTGCCCTTTGCCGATGCGCGGTTCGACTGCGTGACCAGCGGTTTCGGGCTGCGAAACGTCACCGACAAGCAGGCCGCACTCGCCTCGATGGCCCGTGTCCTGCGACCCGGCGGTCAGCTCCTGATTCTCGAGTTCTCGCACCCGACCGCCCCCGGACTCAAGCCGCTCTACGACGCGTACACTTTTCGCGTCCTGCCGTTGCTCGGGCGATTGGTCGCCAACGACGCCGACAGCTACCGCTACCTCGCGGAGTCCATCCGCATGCACCCGGACCAGGAAAATCTGCTCGCCATGATGCACGAGGCCGGTCTCGAGGGCTGCCGCTATCACAACTTGAGCGGCGGCATCGTCGCCATTCATCGCGGGTATCGCTACTGAACCGCAATCGCGGTCGGTCGCGTCATCGCCATGATCCTTGAGCAGATCGCAACGGTTCTGAATCGCGGTGTCGCGGCGTCCTCGCGCGCGCAGGAGTTGTGCGAACGATTGGAAGGCCGCGCGCTCGGCGTGCGGGTCGAGGGGCTCCCGGTCCACGTCATCGCGCGCATCGCTTCACGAGAGATCACGCTGGTGAAGGGCGGCGAGCCGGAGCCGGATTCCACAGTGTCGGGTACGCCGCTGTCGCTCCTCTCTCTCTTCGCGCAGGACGCCCAGGGACGATTGCGATCCGGCGCCGTCACGATCTCGGGGGACGCCGAGATCGCGCAGAGTTTTCAAGAGTTGCTGCGCGCGGCGCGGCCCGACCTGGAAGAGGAATTGTCGCGGCTGATCGGCGATGTGGCGGCACACCAGATCGGCAACTTCGTGCGGGTGACAACGGGCTGGGGCAGGAAATCGGCGCAAACGTTTGCCGCCAACGTGAGCGAGTACCTGCAGGAGGAGAGCCGCGATCTGGTCACGCGCACGGAGATCGAGGAATTCCTGGCGGGCGTGGACGAGCTGCGCGAGTCGGCGGATCGCTTGCATGCGCGGGTCGAGCGATTGGCGATGGGTCCCTCACCCCAGCCCTCTCCCGCAAGCGGGAGAGGGAGTGGAGCCTCCCCCGCACCCTCTCCCCGCAAGCGGGGAGAGGGAAATAAATCACCGGGCGGGTCTGGATCCCCATGAAGCTGCGCGTCGCCTGGCGAATGTTGCAGATCCAGCGCGTGCTGGTGCGCCATGGGCTCGACGATTTCGTGGCGGCAACCCATTTGTACCGGCCGTTGATGCTGATTCTCTACCTGCTGCCCTGGAACTGGTTCCGGCCGGCTCGCGGCCAACCTCGCGGCGTACGCCTGCGGCTGGCGCTTGAGGAGCTGGGGCCCATCTTCGTCAAGTTTGGGCAGGCGTTATCGACGCGCCCCGATCTGCTGCCGGCTGACATCGCGACCGAGCTCGCCAAGCTGCAGGATCAGGTGCCGCCATTCGCGGGAGCCGAGGCACGAGCGATCATCGAACGTGCGTACGGCAGGCCGTTGAGCGAAGTGTTCGCGACCTTCGAGGAAGACGCGTTCGCGGCGGCGTCGATCGCCCAAGTGCACGGCGCCACCTTGCGCGGCGGCAATGACGTCGTCGTCAAGGTGCTGCGCCCGGACATGGCGCTCGTCATTGGCCGCGATCTCGAGGTGTTGCAAGCTCTCGCGGGCCTCGCCGAGCGGTACTGGATCGATGGCAGGCGGCTGCGACCGGTCGAAGTAGTGCGCGAGTATCAGAAGACGATCCTCGACGAGCTCGACCTCATGCGCGAAGCGGCCAACGCCGCGCAGCTCAAGCGCAACTTCGCCGGCTCCACGCTGCTGTATGTGCCCGAGGTGTACTGGGATTACTGTCGCGCCAACGTCATGGTGATGGAGCGCATCCACGGTGTGCCGATCAGCGATGTGCAACGGTTGCGCAGCCTCAAGACCAACATCGCCAGGCTGGCGGAAAACGGCGTCGAGATCTTTTTCACGCAGGTCTTCCGTCACAACTTCTTTCACGCCGACATGCATCCCGGCAACATCTTCGTGCTCGTCGACGATCCGGAGAAACCGCGGTACGCCGCGGTCGACTTTGGCATCGTCGGTACCTTGAGCCCGCGCGACCAGTACTACCTCGCCGAGAATTTCCTGGCGTTCTTCGATCGCGATTATCACCGCGTCGCCAAACTGCACATCGACTCCGGCTGGGTTCCTCCCGAGACACGGGTCGACGAGCTCGAGTCGGCTGTGCGCACGGTGTGCGAACCGATCTTCAACAAGCCGCTCAAGGACATCTCTTTTGGCCAGGTGCTGGTGCGGCTCTTCGAGACCGCGCGGCGCTTCAACATGGAGATTCAGCCGCAGCTGGTGCTGCTGGAGAAGACGCTTCTCAACATCGAAGGACTCGGCCGGCAGCTTTACCCCGAGCTCGACCTGTGGAAGACGGCGCACCCTATCCTGCGCGACTGGATGCGCGAGCGCACGAGCGGCCGCGCCATCGTGGAGCGGCTGCGCTCGAACCTGCCGGAACTGGCGGAGGCAGCCAAGACGCTGCCGCAGCTGCTGCAGGGCGTGATTCAGCAGGTGGCGGATGGCCGCTTCCGGCTGCAGGTCGACTCGCCGGGGATCGAGGATCTCAAGCGCACCGTGCGCGAAACCAATGCACGCCGCGACGCCATCACCATTGCGGGCGTGCTGCTGCTCGGCGGCATCGTCTGGGTTGCGGTCGGCCACAATCCACCCTGGCCGGGCTGGGTTCTCGCGGTCACTGGAGCGATCTGGGTGTTCGGAATCTGGCGCAGGGACTAGCGCATTGCCGCCGCGCGCCCTCAACTAACGCAGTTCGATCCAGGTAGCGATGGCGCGCGCGCACGGCTCGCCATCGTCGTCATACAGCGCGGTGCCCACGGTGTGCTTGCGGCCCTCGCGGCCGAGCTTCCAGCCAACCACTACGCATGACTCCGAGGCGTGCACGCGGCGGTCGATCCGCGCCGCGATCTGACCGAGCATCATCGTGCGGCCATCGTTGCGCGCCGCGAAGAATCCCGGGCAGTCGAGCGCCGCCCAGATGAACTCGAAGCACACCTTGCCGTCCGCGCTGCAGAGCGATTCGTCGGGCATCCAAGGTGCGGTGACCATACCGCTGTCGCCCCAGGGGCCGGCAAAAATACGCAACCCGTCACCGCGCGCGCGCTGCGGCCCACAGACGAAGCAGGTGGGAAAGGAATGCTGCTTGAATCCGCTGTAGTGGCGCGAAGCGTTCAGCGCCTCGACGTACGAAGGTGCTGCGGGCACGTCCAGCTGGTAGTCGTGCGGTTCCGCCTCAGCGATCACCTCGCCGTCGCGCTCGAGCTCGAGCCGCCCTCCCTCGAGTCGATGGACGATCAGCGGCACATTGAGAGGAGGAGGCTGGCGCAATCGCACGCGCACCGGCACGTCCGACTGGCCCGCCAACATTCCCGACACATAGCCGCCGTTGCCCGAGTCCGGGGGACCACAGAAGCGTGGCGCGATGGTAATGATCTGCAATGAAGTTCCTCGGGGCGAATCGCGCGAACCTAACGCCCGGTACCTTCGAGGTCAACCCGGTTTTGCCCCCTCTCCCGCATGCGGGTGAGTATTGTCCTCAGACCCTCTCCCGCGAGGACGCGGGAGACGGCGGGGGTGAGGGCGCTATTTCCACTCCGCCACGTCGAACTCGAGCACCTCTTCGTCACGCTGCCACGTGACGCGCTCGCGCTTCACGGTGAGAAACCATGTCGTCTGCTCGATCGGGCGCAATGGCTTGAACGCATCGGCACGCAGTACCGCGACGGCCCCGCCGTGTTCCGGGTCACGAACCGACTCGTAACGGATCGCGCCGACGTTCGCTTCACGAGCGACGACCGCAAATTCCTGCGTAGCGGAATAGTCCACGCGGTGCGTCCAGTGTGCTCGGTCGCGCTTGAACGGAGCGCGCGTCAGATCGACGGCACGAGTGTCAGTCCCGGCGCGGAATACAGTCTGCGGCGATGGCCCGAGCGAGTCGAGCCCGGTGGCATCCGTCAGAAAGCGCCAGCGCCAGAAACCGAGCTCCGCGCAAGCCGTGCGAACGGCCTCGGCTCCGTACCACACGCCCGGTTCTGCGGGCGCACGGAATCGTGACCCGAACGGTGATGGGTAGCGAAACGGCGTGGACAGGAGGTAGTGCAGTCTCACGGCTTCCGGCGGAACGGGCGGCTTGCTCGCCTCGAGTATGCGTTCCAGGGCGAGCTGCTGCTCCGCATTCGCCACCAGTCGCAAGGTCGAGGCGATGTGCTGGGCCTCGACCGCGCGCCACAGGCGCCGCCGCAATCGCGACGCTTCAGATGCGACTGCGCGCGGCGTCCAGGTAGTGGACCGCACGAACCAGCCCTTCGGCGCTCAGGATCAGGTTGACCGGTTTGCCGCCGAGCCCGCGGTTGTCGCCGTTGAGCCAGGCACGTGCCGCCTCGTCATTCGAGCCCACCAGGGAATCGAGCGATCGGAACAGCCGCACGAACAGCGCCGCCAGTTCCCATTCCTTCTTGTCGGCATCGAGCGCGTACGTGCCGTTGGCCATGCGTGAGATCGTTGCCGCACTCAAGCCAAGGATATCCGCGACGCGCGCCTGGTTGAGCCCGAGCAGCGCCGCTGCGCGCAAAACGGCGCCCGTCAGCACCTGGCGCGGTTGTGGCTGAGGCCTGGCTGCGGTTCGCGGCATTGTATTTCCACAGAAACATCTATAACGCAATCATTCTATTGCAATTACAGGACCGGACGCAAATCGCGCCCGGCGTCGCGGCTTCGTGCCGGAGCCCGGCCACGAAGCGCTACGGCTTGCGGTTCTCGCGCCAGACCAGCACCGCGAGAACGCCAGTCACCACGGCGGCCACTCCGCTCACCCACATCGGAACGATGCGATCCACCGCGGTGACCTGCCAGCCGTAGAGAAGCCGCAGCACGTGCGCCACCGAAATGGCGAGCAGGAGGATCGCGGCTGCTGAGCTAAATGGTTTCACAGGTGTACCCCCCTCGATCGTGAATGTGGGGCTTGATGACAATCAGCGGGAATCCCGCAGGTCGAGCGTGACGGGCCCGCCGTCGAGAAAGTCGGTGCCGATTCCGAGCTCCGCCACGAGCGTGCCTCGAATGTTTCCGCTGTCGAGAAGCAGCCATGATCGGACGCAGCATGTTCAAGCCGGTTGACTTCGCAGCGCTCGCAGAAACCGCACCGGATCCTCGCCGCGTTCGAGAACCTCAACCAATGCGGAACCGACGATCACCCCGTCAACGTGATTGTGCAGCCATTCGACTTGCTCGCGGTTGCGGATG
>DATBVX010000165.1:0-7217 GCA_036515135.1 Steroidobacteraceae bacterium | reverse complement strand
CGGAAATTCGATCGCGACACCGCTCCCATGACGACGATCTGCGCGCGCGACTGGCGCGCAATCCCCGGCAACATGATGGCGGGATCACCCGCCACGACGTGGAGCCGTCGCTTGCCGATGCCGTATGGGGCCGTCAGCTTCGTCACCACCTTGCGCACGCGGCGCGTGATCTTGCGCGTATCTGCGATGGGCCCCGGCACCAGGAGAGCTTCTCCCATCGGACCCGGGACGACGCCGACGGCGGCCGCATGGACGTGAGCCGCGTCCAGCCTGCCTCCCAGGCAGCCATGGAACAGCTCGGCGGTCGCGAGAATGCTGTCATCCAGCGCGGCGGGCTTGGCGTGCGCGTGGAGCGGGTCGACGGCTGCAAGAACAGTCGGGTTCCTCCACGGCCGCGGACTCTTGACGAGCAGCAAGGGCGCCGGACACAGGCGAATCAGTTGCCAGTCGGTCAAGTCGAGAAACCACCGCGCCAGCCTGCGGTGGCGACGACTGGTGGCAACGACTAGGTCCGCCTTGTAGCGCAACGACTGGCGGACGATTCCCTCATAGACGGGATAATCCCAACGAACACTGGCGCGCACGTGCAGGCCACGATCCCTGAGAGTCCGGGCACGCCGCTCGAGACGATCCCGCGTCCGCTGCACCAGCGCCTCGATCTGCTTGCCGGCGCCGCGTCCGCTGATGGCGTGTTGCCGAAAAACGTGTGGGTCGTAGAGGCAATGAAACAACTCCAGCTGGGCACCGAAGCGCTGAGCGAGGATTGCTGCCTTTTCGATCGCGGGGTCGGAAGCAGGGGCGGGCAGCGTTACGGCGACCAGGATTCTCTTGATCACGGACATGTCAGCGCTCCTATTGACCTTTGCTACCAAGCGTTCGCATTTTGCCCAGCCACTGCTGGCGGGCGGTGCTGTCACCGGTCGCGATCATGCCGATCAGGCTCTGCCGGATCGGCCCGATGCCGCAGAAGCCCAGGATGTTGCGCGCCAGACTCTTCAGGCTGTGGGCGCGGAAGTACCAGCGATAGAAGAGTGCCGGCATCGAGCCCAGCCACAGCGGAAGAAGGATCAACAGGTGATCGGCCCACGCGATTGCTTCCTGGCAACGGCGAATGACCGGTGGCGGGATCCCATTCTCGAAGTCCTCGCTCCGTCTCAGCAGCGGAAAGTTGAGCTCGCTGATGAGAATCTGCCTGATCTCGTGCCCCGCCTGCTCCGCGCTTTCGCCATACGCTTGCGCGAGAGCGTGGATGAAGCGCTCCGCCCGAGCATCGGGATGCCCGTCGATGATGAGGATTCGGCGGCCCATCTGTTTTCCTGGCGGCAATCGCGAGAGGGAATGGACTGCATGCTAGGCGGCGCTTGCCGATGCAACAATACGTAGTCGCGGCAACCCACAGCGGCCTGCCATGCCGAAAGCGTCAAGGTGAGCTCGGGGTGCGGCTTCGCGAGCACTGCACGCGCGAAGCCCGGGCGATTCCGGCGGAAGTGTGCCTGCGATCAATAGCCGTCGCGCTCGTCCTCGTCGTCGTCCCAATCGTCGTCGTCGTCTTCGTCGTCGTCCCAATCGTCGTCCTCGTCTTCTTCTTCCTCTTCCACTTCCTCGTCATCTTCTTCGGCCTCGGACCCGGACCAGCCTTCCGGTTCCTGGGTCTTCTCCAGGTCCATCTCGGCCCATGTCTCGAGGTCGATTTCCTCGACGTCGCCGTCCACATACTGGATCTCGATCAGCTCGGAATCCTCGTCCACCTTGAGGACCTGGAAAGACTCTTCCTCCTCCAGGTTCTGGTACCACTGGCCGGCAACCGGATCGTGATCTCTGCTCACAACACACCTCGGAAACGGCTGGAATTCGAGCCGGCTGGGGAGTTTAGGGGGTTGCGTGCAGGCAGGCAATCAGCCACGGCATCGAGTTACGGCCTGTGGATCGCTGCTTGACCCCACTGGGTTGCGGCGGCATCGTGCCGTGGAACAGCGGCAATTCTCGAGATCGCGATGGATGAGCTCACAGTCAGCATCCCGGGGCTCGGCGTCGCGCTCGGCGTCGGTTTTCTGATCGGCGTCGAGCGCGAGCGGAGCAAGGGCTCGGGGCCCGGGCGCGGGACCGCCGGCGTGCGCACGTTTGCGCTGGCTGCATTGCTCGGCGCTGCCGGGTACATCGGTGGCGCAACCGCCGGACTCGTCCTGGCGGTCGCCGCGACGGCGCTGCTGGCTGGCGTGTCCTATTTTCGTAGCGCCTCGGACGATCCGGGACTCACGACCGAGATCGCGTTGGTCGTGACTTGTTTGCTGGGTGGGCTCGCGCAGCGCGGCCCGGTGCTGGCGGCGGCACTCGGAACTCTCGTCGCGCTACTGCTTGCGTCCCGAAGCTGGCTGCACGAGCTGGTTCGTGAGCGTCTGACGGAACGCGAGCTGATGGATGGCCTGCTGCTCGCCGGGGCCGGGCTCGTCATACTCCCCATTCTTCCCGATCGTGCGGTGGATCCCTACGGTGTGCTGAATCCGCGCGTCGTGTGGACACTCGCACTGGTGGTGATGCTCATCAACGGCGCGGGATACGTCGCGTTGCGCGCGCTCGGTTCCACGGCGGGGCTTTCCCTGTCGGGTCTCGCCGGCGGATTCGTCTCGAGCGTGGCGACGATCGGCGCGATGGGCAGCCGCAGCCGGGCGCAACCGGAGCTGCTGCGCGCCACGGTCGCCGGAGCCGCATTGTCATCGGTCGCGACCGTGATCCAGCTCGGCGTGATCATCACGATCATCAATCGGCCGCTGCTCGCGGTTCTCTGGCCGGCACTGCTTGCGGCGGGCATCACGGCGGTAATCTACGGGCTGGCGTTCTCCTATCACGCGGCGATTTCGAAGAAGCCGGCGGATGCGCCGCGCGGGCGCGCGTTCGAACTGCCCGCCGCGCTGATCTTTGCGGCTGGCGTGACGGCGGTGACATTTGCCGCCGCATTCCTCTCGGACCGCTTTGGCAGCGGCGGCGGTGTTGCGGGCATCGCGCTGGCCGGGTTCGCCGATGCACATTCATCCGCCGCCTCTGCGGCAAACCTCGGCGTCACCGGTGCACTGCCGCTGCGCTTGTCCACGCTCGCGGTGTTGCTGGCCTTCGCGACCAATTCGCTCACCAAAACGGTGGTAGCCTGGGTGACGGGAGGCCCCGCGTTTGCGATGCGTGTGATTCCGGGAGTGGTGCTGATGCTGTTTGCCGCAGCCGCTGCCACGCTGCTCGATGGCATCGGGCTGATCTGACGGCAGTCGGCGACAGCGTCCCGGTCTGTCGCCCACCGATGCGTCACGTATAGTTGCCCAAATGACGATCGCAGAACGCAGAGAAGTCGCACGCGCGCTGACCCAGGCACGCCGCGTAATCGTGAAAGTCGGATCCGCGTTGCTGGTCGATCAGGCCAACGGCCGCCTCAACCGCAGCTGGCTGGAGACGCTCGTCGACGACGTGGCTCGCGCGCGCCGACGCAAACAGGAGATCGTACTGGTCTCATCGGGCGCCATCGCGCTCGGCCGCCGACACCTCAAGTTGCCCGCGGGCAAGCTCAAGCTGGAGGAAAGCCAGGCCGCCGCCGCGGTGGGCCAGATCCGGCTCGCGCATGCCTGGAAAGAAGTTCTCGACCAGCGCGACATCCCCGTCGCCCAGGTGCTACTCACGCTCGACGACACCGAGACGCGACGCCGTTACCTCAACGCCCGCAGCACGCTCAACACGCTGCTCAAGCTCGGTGCCGTCCCGGTGATCAACGAGAACGACACCGTGGCGACGGCCGAGATTCGCTACGGTGACAACGACCGGCTCGCCGCGCGCGTGGCGCAGACGATCAGCGCGGATTGCGTGGTGCTGCTGTCGGATGTCGATGGGTTGTATACGGCTGACCCTGCCAAGGATCACGACGCGCAACTCGTCGGCAAGGTGTTCCAGATCACGCCGCAGATCGAAGCGATGGCCGGCGGGTCGGGCAAGGAGCTCGGCACCGGTGGCATGGTCACCAAACTGGCGGCGGCGCGAATTGCGCTCAACGCCGGTTGCGCATTGTGCATCGCCAGCGGCCACGCGATGCATCCGTTGCGCCGGATCGAGGAGGGCGCGCGATGCACCTGGTTCCTGCCATCGAGCTCGCCGCTGAGCGTGCGCAAGCAGTGGATCGCGAGCACGTTGCGTCCGGCGGGAGCGCTGGCAATTGATGCCGGCGCGGCAGCTGCGCTCGGCAGCGGCAAGAGCTTGTTGCCGGCCGGTGTCGTCAAGGCAATTGGTCGCTTCGAACGCGGCGATACCGTGAGCGTGATCGCCCCCGATGGCCGCGAGATCGCGCGCGGCATCTGCGCCTACTCTGACACCGATGCGGCGCGCATCATGGGTCGCCAGACCGCCGACATCGAATCGATTCTGGGATATCGCGGTCGCGACGAGATGATTCACCGGGATGACCTGGTCTGGCTCGGTCAGCGAACCGAGCCGCACATGTTCGAGCAGGAAGCGGCAGGAACGGAACCATGACCACCGAAGTACTGGACTCCGGCAAGCCATCGCCCGCGCAGTCGCTCGGCGAGCTGATGGAATCGATGGGACGCGCCGCGGTCGCGGCCGCCCAGGTCCTGGCACATGCGACCACGACGCAGAAGAATGAGGCACTGCAGCGCGCCGCCGATGCATTCCTGCGCCAACGCAATGAGCTGCTGGTGGCGAATGGGCACGACGTGGACGCCGCAAAGCGCTCCGGATTGAGTGGCGCGATGATCGACCGGCTGAAGCTCGATGCCACGCGAATCGAAGCCATGGCGGCGGGCGTCGATGCCATAGCGAGTCTGCCGGATCCGATTGGGACGGTGCTGGGGGAGTGGAAGCGGCCCAATGGTCTCGTCATACAGCGCGTGCGCGTGCCGCTCGGCGTGATCGGCATCATCTACGAGAGTCGCCCCAACGTCACCGCAGACTCGGGCGCGTTGTGCCTGAAATCAGGCAACGCGGTCGTCCTGCGTGGCGGTTCGGAGAGCCTGCAATCGAACGCGGCGATTCACGCCTGTCTGCTCGCAGGTCTCGAGGCGGCGCAACTCCCCCGCACCGCCATCCAACTCGTGCCGACGACCGATCGTGCGGCGGTGGGTTACATGTTGGCAGGCATGGCCGATTACATCGACGTGATCGTGCCGCGCGGCGGCAAGAGCCTGATCGAGCGCGTGCAGAAGGAAGCGCGCGTACCCGTGATCGGGCATCTCGAGGGCAATTGTCACGTGTACGTCGATCGGGACGCGGACCTCAACATGGCGCGCGAGATCGTCGTCAACGCCAAGATGCGACGCACCGGCATCTGCGGCGCCGCCGAGACCCTGCTGATCGATCGGGCCTGCGCAAGGACGCATCTCGCGCCGATCGTTGCGGCATTGCTGGACGCCGGATGCGAAGTCCGTGGCGATGCGCAGGTGCAGAAGGTCGATCCGCGCGTCCGCCGTGCGAGCGAGGATGATTGGTACACCGAGTACCTCGACGCCGTCATTGCGGCGCGCGTCGTCGATGGCGTCGATGCGGCGATTGAGCACATCCGCAAGTACGGATCCGCTCACACCGAATCGATCGTCACCGACAGCCGGGAGACAGCTGAAAGGTTCCTGGCGCACGTGGACAGCGCCATCGTGCTGCACAACGCCTCGACGCAGTTCGCCGACGGCGGCGAGTTTGGCATGGGCGCCGAGATCGGCATTTCAACGGACAAGTTCCACGCCCGCGGACCGGTCGGCGTGGAACAGCTGACCAGCTACAAGTACGTGGTGCGCGGAACGGGCCAGGTGAGGACGCCGTAGCCCCGATTTGTCATGAACGGCACCGCACATCGGCGAAGACTTGATCGGCAGGGTATTTTCCGGACCGTGGAAAACAGGACGTTTTCCTCGGAGCCCCCATGGATGGGTTTACGGCGTTCCGGAAAATACCCTGCCGATCGAGGCGTCGCCTGCGACCAGTCCTGATCGTTCATGAAAAATCGGGGCTAGAGGCCAGCTATTCCCCCGCGCAATGAATACACGCGTGGCACGCCTTGATGGCGCAACTCCAGCGCCGCGGCCAGGCTGCGTGCGCCGCGTGCGCATACGAGAAGGTAGCGATGCTCCGGATCAAGCGCATGAGGATCGGCCAGCAATGATCCCATCGGGATGTGCGTGTACGGCACTCCCATCATGGGTTCGACGGCGACCTCGCGATGCTCGCGGATATCGACGATTTCGTAGCCGGCGCGCCGCGCGCGGTCGAGCGATGCAAAACTCACTTCCAGCCCATCGATCGAATCCTCGGGACCCTTGAGTGCGGTGATGCGCGCGCAAGCTCCGCCAGTACAGGGTTCTGCGCGCGGGGCGTGGATCCGTCGCGTTTCGTACGTCGTCAGGTCGAGGATCAGGAGCTCACCCGCGAGCTGACCGGGGAGATCGAGCAGGAGCTTGAGCGCCTCGATTGCCTGCAAGCTGCCGAGTACGCCCGGCACCGGGCCGAGTACTCCGGCTTCCGCACAGTTGCCGACGATTCCATCGCGCGTCGCCTCGGGCCACAGGCAGCGCAGACAGGCGCTGTCGTTTTCGGGTTGATAGACCTGCAGTTGCCCCTCGTATTGATAGACGCTGGCGAAGATCGCGGCTTTGCCCGCCAGCACGCACGCGTCATTCAGCAGGAACTTGGTGGCGAAGTTGTCGCTGCAATCGATGGCGAGGTCGTAATCGGAGAGCAGGGTACTGGCGTTGTCTGCATCGAACCGCTGCGCGTAAGTGCGGATATTGATCTCGGGATTGAGCCCGTGCAGCCGCGCGGCGGCAAGTTCCGCTTTCGGCTTACCGATATCGGTCAGAGCGTAGAGAGGTTGACGATGCAGATTGCTGGCGTCGAGCACGTCGCCATCGACGATGCCGATCGTTCCGACACCCGCGCCCGCGAGGTAGGACAGCACAGGAGCGCCGAGGCCGCCTGCGCCGACCACGAGGACACGACTGGCGCGCAGCTTCGTCTGTCCGGCCCGGCCGACGCCGTCGAGCGCAATCTGGCGGGAATAGTCGGGTGCGGGAGAGGGTTGGGGTGAGGGCTCATGTTCCGCACACCGCTCGCAATTCACCCATCCGGAGTCGCCGCTGGCGTAGTGCTCCTTTTTCCAGATCGGCAGGCGGTGCTTGACTTCATCGATGATATAGCGGCAAGCGGCGAACGCTTCGTCGCGATGATGAGCACTTACG
>DATBVX010000164.1:0-6634 GCA_036515135.1 Steroidobacteraceae bacterium | reverse complement strand
CCCGCCACTGGCGGCTGCTCGAAGGCTTGCCAATTGCGGGCATCGGCATCGACTGGCGCACACCGATCGCGGACGTGCTCGCGGAGTTTGGCGGCCTCTGGGCGATCCAGGGCAATCTCGATCCACATGCGCTGTTGCTTCCCGAGTCCGACTATCTCAAGAGCCTGGAACAGTTCTTCGATCCGGTGCTGGCGCTACCCGCCAGCAAGCGACGCGGGTGGATCTGCGGCCTGGGCCATGGCGTGCTGCCCGCCACCCCCGAGCACCACGTGCGCCTGTTCGTCGACCTGCAGCGGGAGCTCTTTCAGTGAGCCCGCCGGACTCTGCGCTGCTGCGCAAGTACAACGTGCCGGGCCCGCGCTATACGAGCTACCCGACGGTGCCCTATTGGGAACGCACCCCGACGGAAGCCGAATGGATCGCGGCACTGGGCCAGCAGCTCGCCACTTCGCCGGGCGCGGCGATCTACGTGCACATCCCGTTCTGTCGCTCGCTCTGCACGTACTGCGGCTGCAATACGCGCATCACGCGCAATCGCGCGATTGCCCTGCCGTATCTGGAAGCCGTGCTGGCGGAATGGCAGCTGTACCTCGAGCGACTGCACCTCGACCGACTACCCGTCGCGGAGATCCATCTGGGCGGTGGAACGCCGACGTTTCTCACCCCCGAGGAACTTCGATTCCTGATCGAGGGCCTGCTCGCAAGCTGCTCGATCAGTGGCGATCGTGAGTTCTCGATCGAGGCCGACCCGCGGGTGACAGGCCGCGAGCAGCTCGCGACCTTGAGCGGGCTCGGCTTCAAGCGTTTGAGCCTCGGCATTCAGGACTTCGATCCGCGCGTGCAAGCGATCGTGAACCGCGTGCAGAGCGAACAACAGGTGGGCGAGCTCACAGAAGCAGCGCGTGCAGTCGGCTTCACCAGCATCAATTACGACTTGATCTACGGCTTACCCCTGCAGACGCTCGACTCGATCGAGCAGACCCTTGGCGCCGTTGAGCGCCTGCGGCCCGACCGCATCGCGTTCTATGGCTATGCGCACGTGCCCTGGATCAAGCCAAGCCAGCGGCGCTTCACCGAGGCGGACTTACCCGAGGGAGAGGCCAAGCGCGCGCTCTACGAGCGCGGGCGCGAGATGCTCGAAGCTGCCGGCTACCGCGAGATCGGCATGGATCACTTCGCGCTGGAAACCGATTCGCTGTGGCAGGCCGTGCAAGCCGGCACTCTGCATCGCAACTTCATGGGCTACACGTCGCGGCACGTGGCTCCTCTCATCGGCCTCGGCGTGTCCGCGATTGGTGATGCGTGGACGGCGTTCGCGCAGAATGAGAAGGCGATCGAACCCTATCAGCAGCGAGTGCAGAGTGGCGAATTGCCGCTGCTGCGCGGCCATGTCCTCGACGGCGAGGATCTGGAGCTGAGGCGGCTGATTCTCGACCTGATGACGCGATTCAAGACGACCTGGGATCCGTCAAATGCAGGCGGCCACCTGCGCCGCGTACCCGAGAAGCTGGGTGAGCTCGTGGACGACGAGCTCGTGGTGCTGCACGCGGCCGGTTGTGACGTCTCGGAACGCGGCCGCGCATTCATTCGCAACGTCTGTATGGCGTTCGATGCCCGCCTCGCGCGCAAGGCGCCCGACACGCAACTCTTCAGCCGCACGGTCTGAGCGCCGATTATCCCCGCGGGAACTATCCGGCGGGAAGATATGCCCGCAGCACGTTCGGGACCTCGATCGTGCCGTCGGCGCGCTGGTAGTTCTCCATCACGGCGATGAGCGTGCGGCCGACCGCGAGGCCCGAGCCGTTGAGCGTATGCACGGGCTCAGGTCTGCCGGTCTCAGGATTGCGCCAGCGCGCCTGCATGCGCCGCGCCTGGAAACTCTCACAGTTGCTACACGACGAAATTTCTCGGTAGCGATTCTGCCCCGGCAGCCAGACTTCGAGGTCATAGGTCTTGGCGCTGGCGAACCCGACATCGCCCGCGCATAGGGAGACAACGCGGTATGGGAGTTCGAGCAGCTGCAGCACGCTTTCGGCGTGTGCCGTCAACTCCTCGAGCGCCGCGTAGGAATCCTGTGGCTTCACGATATGCACCAGCTCGACCTTCTCGAACTGGTGCTGGCGAATCATGCCGCGCGTGTCCTTGCCATAGGAGCCCGCTTCGGACCTGAAACACGCTGTGTACGCGACGAACTTGAGCGGCAGCGCGTCGGCGTCGACGATCGTGTCCCGAACGAGGTTGGTCACTGGGACCTCTGCCGTCGGGACGAGGTACAGGCCGCTCTCGCCTCGAACGGCAAACAGGTCCTTTTCGAACTTTGGCAGCTGCCCGGTGCCGGTCAGAGCCTGCGCATTGACGAGAACCGGGACATTGACCTCACGATAGCCGTGCTCGCGCGTGTGGAGTTCGAGCATGAACTGCGCCAACGCGCGGTGCAGCCGAGCGAGGCTTCCCGACAAGACGACGAAGCGCGCGCCCGAAATCCGGCCAGCTGCTTCGAAATCCATTTCCCTCTGCTGCTCGCCGAGTGCCACGTGATCGAGCGGCCTGAAGTCGATTCTTCGCGGCTCGCCCCAGCGGCGCACCTCGACGTTTGCACTTTCATCACGACCATCGGGAACGCTGGCATGCAGCAGATTGGGTAGCGCGAGGTGCAACTGATCGAGCTGTGATTGCAGCTCGGTGAGGCGTCCTTCCTGTGCGTCGAGCGTGCCGCGCAGCGTTTCGGACTTCGCGAGCAATGGCGCGATATCCTGGCCCGACGCCTTGGCCTTGCCGACGAGTCTGGCGTGCGCATTGCGTTCGCTGCGCAGACGTTCGGCCTCGGTCTGCACGCGCTTGCGCTCTTCCTCGAGTGTCTGCAATGCCGCGACGTCGAGCGAGAATCCACGACGCGCCAGGTTGGCCGCAACCCCGTCCGGTTCAGCGCGCAGAAGTTTAGGATCAATCACAGCTGCGCCTCACGCAGTGATCGTGCGCGCCGGCCATGACGGACAGTGTCCCCGGCGGAGATTGCCGCCCCGCGACTCCTTGCACGGCGCTCGCCAACAGGTACCGCAGGACGCTACCCAGCGCGCCGCCTACGGCAATAGCAGCGATTGTCACTTCTATCCTTCCTTCTTCGCCCCACGATTACGGTTGCGCAACCGCTCGAGAGCCTCGGCGATGCGGATTTCGAGACCGCGCGAGACCGGATGATAGTACGTGTGCGGCTCCATCGCGTCCGGAAAGTACTTCTCGCCCGCCGCAAAGGCGTCCGGCTCATCGTGCGCATACCGGTAGCCCTTGCCGTAGTCGAATTCCTTCATCAGGCGTGTTGGCGCATTGCGGAGCTGCAGCGGTACATCAAGCGTCCCGTAATGGTGAACATCCTCCATCGCGGCGCCGAACGCGGTGTAAACCGCGTTGCTCTTCGGGGCGCACGCGAGATAGACCACGGCCTGAGCGATCGCCAGCTCACCCTCGGGACTGCCGAGCCGCTCATACGTATCCCAAGCCTCGAGCGCGAGCGCCAGCCCACGTGGATCCGCGTTGCCGATGTCCTCGCTCGCCATGCGAACCGCCCGGCGCGCGACGTAGAGCGGATCGCAACCGCCGTCGAGCATCCGGCACAGCCAATAAAGCGCCGCATCCGGATCGCTGCCGCGTACTGACTTGTGAAGCGCGGAGATCTGGTCGTAGAACTGTTCGCCACCCTTGTCGAATCGCCGATAGCCGCCGGAGGCCACCTCGGCGGCGATCGCAACGCCGATGCGGCGTCGATCCCCCGCGGGTTCGGCCAGATCGGCCGCCACTTCGAGCAGGTTGAGAACGCGCCGAGCATCACCGTCTGCCGCCGTGATCAGCACATCGAGCGCCTTGGGTTCGAGCTCCACGCGCAGCGCGCCCAGGCCGCGTTCGTGATCCGCAAGCGCCGCGGCCACTACCCGTTCCAGATCGGCGTGGCCCAGCGGCTTGAGCAGATAGACGCGGGCGCGCGAGAGCAAGGCGTTGTTGAGTTCGAAGGATGGGTTCTCGGTCGTGGCGCCAATCAACGTCAGCGTCCCGTCCTCGACGTAAGGGAGAAAGCTGTCCTGCTGCGACTTGTTGAAACGATGCACTTCGTCGAGAAACAGCACCGTCCCGCGTCCGTCCGCGGAACGCACCTGCTGCGCGAGGTCAACGGCCGCGCGCACGTCCTTCACGCCCGCCATGACCGCCGATAGACCGACGAACTCGTGGCTGCAACCCGCGGCGAGAATTCGCGCCAGCGTGGTTTTTCCGGTGCCCGGCGGACCCCAGAAGATCATCGAATGCAACCGCCCGCCTGCCACCACCCGGCGCAGGGGTCTGCCCTCGCTGACGAGGTGATCCTGCCCGACGAATTCATCGAGCGTGCGCGGCCGCATGCGATCCGCGAGTGGGCGCGGATCGCTCATCGATCGAGTCGGCGCGCCCAATTCGCCAGGCCCAAACGCGCGAGCAGGTACGCAGTGGCGATTCCCAGCGCATTCATCACCAGATCGAAGAGATCCATGTCGCGCGTCGTAGTCAGCGCGCCCTGGAGCGCTTCCAGAGCCGCGCCCATGAGCAGGAATGCCACCGCCAGCAGCGCATGACGTTCGCGCGGATAGAGACCGGAGAACCAGGCCATCACGATGAAGTAACCGAGGAAGTGACGGACCTTGTCACCGGTGCCAAGCCCCAGCGACGGCAGTTCCGGCGCAAGACTTCCGTAAATGGTGGCGGCAATCAGAATCCAACCGATGACGAGCAGGATCCGCCCGTGGGGCAATGACAACATGATCAGCGGCGCGGCGTACCGATCACGTCGACGCCGGCTGGCGGCGAGAACTCGAACAGGCTGTTGGCGAGGCGCGCATTTCGTTTGACGTCAGAGAACTCGATCCGCGTGGTTTGTTGCAGCTTGTCCTTGAGCTCCATCGTCCGGAGCTCGCCCCGGACGAAGCCGAGGCGAAACTCGACGAAGTCCGTATCGGCGCGCTTCGGAACCAGGCGCACCCAGTCAATCCCGGCTTGCGACCCCGCATCGGAAATGGTGAAGCCCTCGGAAACGCTGGCCTTGCCGGCGAGCAGCAACGCGGGTGTCATGGCCAGCGATTCATCGATTGGCTTCACCGTCACCTGATCGAGCTCCTGGTCGTAAAGCCAAAGATTGACGCCGTCGGAAACGATCAGCTGCGCATTGGGTTCAAGGTAATCCCAGCGGAATCGTCCGGGCTTCTGCAGATACAAGCGGCCGGTCGCCTCCTCGGCCTCGTCGCCACCGGCAATGGTCGAGATCTGGTGAAATCCCGCCTGCAGGCTGGTGAGACCGGCAAGATAGCGCTCGAGATTCTGCGCGGACTCGGCGTCCCGCGGAGTCGTGCTGCTGGCAGGTAGCGCGGCGAAACATGCCACGGCGGCCACGGCGATCAGGGATGCTCGACTCATGTTCAAGACTGATCTCTCTGTCGCAATCGTCGTCAGTCGTCGGGGGGTGGCGGGACGAGGATTTCGCGCGCTCCGTTCGACTGCAGCGGACCGACGAGACCCGCGAGCTCCATGCTTTCGACCAGCCGCGCCGCACGGTTGTAGCCGATCTTGAGCCGCCGCTGCACGCCCGAGATCGATGCCTTGCGGCTTTCCACCACGATCCGTACTGCCTCGTCGTACAGAGGATCCTGCTCACCGTCCACTTCCTCCGCCCCTTCCTCGCCCTCTTCGGCCGGCAGACCGGGAATTGGAGTCTTCGGGCCGGAAAGAATTTCATCGATGAAGACGGGCGGCGTCGCTCCGCGCAGCAGGTGCACGACTCGATGAACCTCGGCATCCGAGACGAACGCGCCGTGAACCCGAATCGGCACCGACGTTCCAGGCGGCAGATAGAGCATATCGCCGTGACTGAGCAATGCCTCGGCACCGCTCTGGTCGAGGATCGTGCGCGAATCGACTTTGGCGGACACCTGGAACGCGATGCGTGCCGGAATGTTCGCCTTGATGAGACCCGTGATCACATCCACCGACGGCCGCTGCGTCGCCAAGATGAGGTGGATCCCGGCGGCACGCGCCTTCTGCGCCAGCCGCGTGATCAGCTCCTCGACCTTCTTGCCAACCACGAGCATCAGGTCGGCGAGCTCGTCGATGACGACCACGACGTTCGGCAACACGTCGAGGTCCGGCACATCGGCGAGCGTCAGCGCCGGATCGCCGGCCGCCTTGGCTGCGATCAGCGGATCCTTGAGCGGCTTGCCATGCTCGGCCGCTTCCTTGACCTTGCGATTGAAGCTCGCGAGGTTGCGCGTGCCCAGGGCAGCCATGAGCTGGTAGCGCCGCTCCATCTCCGCCACACACCAGCGCAGCGCGTTCGCCGCCTGTTTCATTTCGGTGACGACCGGCGCGAGCAGGTGCGGAATGCCCTCGTACACCGAGAGCTCCAGCATCTTGGGATCGATCATGATCAGCCGCGTGTGCTCGGTGGTCGCCTTGTAGAGCAGGCTCAAGACCATGGCGTTGATCGCCACCGACTTGCCCGAACCGGTGGTGCCCGCGATCAGCAGGTGCGGCATGCGCGCGAGATCGGCAACGACGGGATGCCCGCCGATGTCCTTACCCAGCGCCAGCGCCAGTGGCGAAGCGAGATCGTCATACGCTC
>DATBVX010000163.1:0-3088 GCA_036515135.1 Steroidobacteraceae bacterium | reverse complement strand
GCCGAGCCTCGCCAACCCGACCTACTATGCGGCCCCGCCCCGACGCCCAAATCCACAGGCGACAAGCCGCGCCAGGACAACGGCAGCGCGCAGATCGTCAGCCTCGACGCGTTCCGGAAGGAGTAGGTGGGCCAGCGGGTCAGACCCGGAGGGTATGACACCCGAGTCAATTCCCCCGCAGCGGCCAAGAGTTGACCGGCGCTCCCTCTCGATGCCGTCATCCCGCACGAATGAGTCGTCCGTGAAGAAGCGGATGCTCAGGGTGGATGAGGATTTGCGTTCGCGCGGAGCGTGCGGACGATGAGCGCAAGCCAAAGCGCGAGCCAGGCCAGGAGGCGTCTGAAGTTGTAGCCGGCAGCGGAGAGGACGGCGTTGATGGCATCACCGGCGCTGTGGGCGAGGTGATTGCGGCCCATGCGATGCTCGGCCTTCAGGTGTCCGATGACGGGCTCGACCGCGGAGCGCCGCCGCATCCGGCGTTTGATCTCCGGCGTCATGCGCCGTTTCTGTCCGGCGGTGTAGACGCGGATATCGTAAGGCGCCGGCGCGCCATGTCCGCGATAGCCGGCATCGGCGATGATGCGCATCACCTCTGCGCCGGTCGTCGCCTCGAGGGCAGGGATCACGGGTGCGAGCGTATGGCCGTCGTAAGGATTGCCCGGCAGCGCCTTGGCGTTGAGAACGAACTGGCCGCCGCGTGAGGGGTTGAGCGTCGTCGTCACGCTCACTTTGACGCCGAACTCGTAAGGGCGGTGCGCTTTGCCCTTGCCGATGCATTCGACCTCGGGGGCGTGCAGCGAATAGAGCGGCGCGTGTGCCGGTGGCGGATCATTGCGATTGCGCCGGCCCCGCTTGTGGGCGAGCACGCGGCCAGCGTTGAATAGTTCGCGCCGGAACACAGGGTTGAGATCGGGGCGGCCTTTGATCTTCCGCTCGATGTCGCGGATGACGCGGCCGAGATAGGTTTTGAGCGTGCGCAAGCTGCGATTGGCGCGCTTGAACTGCTTCGCGTGCGCGTAGCGCTGATGCTTGATGAGCGCCAGCTTGCCGACGCGCGTGTACGCTTGGCGCAGGGGCACACCGCACCGGCTGGCGAGCTTCACGAGACGCACGCGCGCCCGATCCAGAAGCTTCGCATCGGTCGGGAACATGACCGCCTTCTCCTGCACCGTCGTGTCGACGATCACCTCTGTGAGATCGGCGGGCCGCATCGCCTTTGTCTTCACCGCGACGGCGAGGCTCTCCTGCACAAGCGCATTGAGACGTTCCTCGCCCATCCTCTGGCGCCAGCGCGTCATGGAGGAGCGGTCGAAGGGCAGATCGTGGCGGAAGAACTCCTCGCCGCAGAAGTGCTGGAAGTACGGGTTCTCGACCCAGCGGGCGCACAGCTCCTCGTCGGAGAGATCATAGGTGTGCTTGAGAATGGCGAGCCCCGCCATCAGACGTGTCGGCAACGGCGGCTGGCCGGGAGCGTCGGAATAAGCTTGCCCGCAGCGCGCCTCGATGAAGCTCCAGTCGATCAGCCGCCCGAGCCTGACGAGCTCATGCTCGAGGTTGAGGATCTGATCGAGACGGGCCCGGAACATGTCCGTCTGACCCGTTTCCCGCCGCTCGCGTGGCCTCATGATCATCCCCCATCGATGCACGCAAAGAGAGAATCATGCTTCGGCCAGTTGAGGGAAGAGCACCGCGAAAAACTTGCAAGGAAATCGCGCTCGCGCACCACAATTTCGGTAAGTCCGCCCAAGCCCCTCCTAACAATCATCAAGATTGTTCAGAGCCTTGGACGTTCTTCACGGACGACTAAGTGGAGCCTCTGCCGGGGTTAGGCTGCCAAGCGGATCGGCAGCGGGTTGAAGTAGGCTTGATCTGGGGTACGCCCGTCAAGGCTCGAGTGCGGTCGGCGGCCGTTGTAAAAGTCGAGATAGCAGCCGATCGATGTCCGAGCTTCGCCGACGCTGGCGTAGGCCCTCAGATAAACCTCCTCGTACTTGACGCTGCGCCACAGCCGCTCGACGAAGACGTTGTCGCGCCATGCGCCCTTCCCATCCATGCTGATGGCAATGTCGTTTCTCATCAGCACGCCGGTGAACGCGGCGCCCGTGAACTGACTGCCCTGATCCGTGTTGAAGATCTCAGGGCTGCCGTGACCAGCCAAAGCGTCTTCCAGCGTCTCGACGCAGAAGGCGGCTTCCATCGTAATCGACACGCGCCACGACAGCACACGACGGGTGAACCAGTCGAGCACCACGGCCAGATAAACGAACCCTCGCGCCATCGGGATATACGTGATGTCCATCGCCCACACTTGGTTCGGCCGTGTGACCTCCATGCCGCGCAGCAGGTACGGGTAGATCTTGTGACCCGGCTCCGGCTTGGTCGTGCGCGGACGCCGATACAGCGCCTCTATCCCCATCCGCCGCATCAGCGTTGCTACGTGTCGGCGGCCGACCTTGCTCCCCTCGGCAGCCAACATCGCGCGCAACATCCGCGAGCCGGCGAAGGGGAACTCCAGATGCAGCTCGTCCAGCCGCCGCATGATCTTGAGATCGGCGGCCGGCACCGGGCGCGGCAGATAGTAGACGCTGCCGCGGCTGATGTTCAGCACCTCGGCCTGCCTGGTGAGCGGCAGATCGTGCGCGCGGTCGATCATCGCTTTGCGCTCAGCAGGCCGGCTTTGCTGAGCGCTCCCTCTAAAAAATCGTTTTCGAGCGTCAGCTCGCCGATCTTTGCATGCAGCGACTTCACGTCCACCGCCGGCGCGGCCGGTCCGCCGCTCGCGCCTGAACCGAACACGTCGGCAGCCCCGTCCAAGAGCTGCGTCTTCCACGTCGTGATCTGGTTCGGGTGGACGTCGAAGTGCTCAGCCAGCTGAGCTACCGTCAGCTCCCCCTTGATCGCGGCAAGCGCCACCTTCGCCTTGAAAGCCGGTGTGTGGTTCCGGCGCGGTCTTCTGCTCATCGTCTCTCCTGATTCGCGGGCCGATCTTGCCCGTCGTCAGGCAGAAACTCCACTTATCGTCCTGTGCAGATTTCCGGGACCGGCTCTAGATGAGACTACGAGCCTCTTCTGCTGTTTAGACATTTTG
>DATBVX010000162.1:0-21094 GCA_036515135.1 Steroidobacteraceae bacterium | reverse complement strand
GCCATCATCGCCCTCGCCGAAAGACGACGGATTGAGGCCCGAATCGAAGCCGGTCGTCATGGTCATGGTCGGCTGCGTGTCGGAAGGAATATGCCAGAGGCGGCCGGAACCGAAGTCACCGAACACATAGCGCCCGACGAGACCCGGAATCGCCGTACCACGATAGACGTAGCCGCCGGTCACCGTAGTGCCGGCCGTTCGCCCGTATTCGGCAACCGGCGGCACGGTTGTCGCCGGTGATCCACATGCCAGATTCGTATTGCGCGTACCTTCGAAGCATCGCCAGCCGTAATTGCCACCGCGTGTGACCCGACTCACCTCTTCGATCGCATTCTGGCCGACGTCGCCTACCCACAGCTCGCTGCTCTGCCGGTCAAAACTCCACCGCCAGGGATTGCGGAACCCGATGGCATAGATCTCGGGACAGTTCTGCGTGCCGGTGCCATTCGTGCCACAGAGCGCGTTGCCCGCGAACGGATTCCCGGTGGCACCGGAAGGAATTCGATAGAGAAATGTGCCAGTCGTACCTTCGATGTCGATGCGCAGGAACTTGCCCAACAGCGTGGTCAGTAGCTGGCCATTGCCGATCGTGCCGTGCTGATCGTTGCCTCCTCCGCCATCGCCGAGGCCGATGTAGAGGAAATCGTCGGGGCCAAACGCGATGCCGCCACCGTTGTGATTCGATTCGGGTTGATCGACGGTCAGTATGATTCGCTCCGAATTCGGATCGAGGGTCATTCCACCGTCGCCTGTAGTGAATTCGGAAATGCGCGAGCGCAACGGGCTCGGCGCCGTGTAGGAGAGATACACGCGCGGATCGAATGGGAAATTCGGGTGAAACGCCATGCCGAGCAGCCCGGTCTCGCCACCGGACGTCAGGCGGCCACTGATGTCGATGAACGGGGAACTGACGGTGATGGCCGGATTGTTGTCGAACACGCGCACAGTCCCGCCCTGCTCGATCACGAACCAGCGCGTCGCATCGCCCGGCGCCTGCATCAGGCCGACCGGCTGGGTGAAGCTCAAGCTCGGAAACGCCCGCTGCACGCCGATCGTCACGCTGCCACTGCTGCGCGACGGTGCCAGGCACGTCGTATTGCTCGGGCGCTGGTCGAGGCCCGACGCGGGATTGGGTGGCGGTGCTGGTGCCGGAGTCGATGCGGTGCTCTTGCCCGAATCGCACCCCGCCAGGAGCACGGCCAGCAAAGACATCGTCACCACGACGAGCGGCTTTGCGTCGGTCATCGGACGATCCTCGTATAATGTCCGCGCCGCCTCATCCTTACACAGGAGCCGCTCGATTAGAACGCGTTCCGTTGTCGGAGAACGGCGACAGAGGAGAAAAACGCGGGCAGATCTGTTTTTTCGATGCCGGTGAAAAAATAGATCTGTCCCTATTTTCGCCTCTTATGCCCGGTCCGCTATCACACCGGCTCATTCACTTGATCGCGCATCGCGGCAATGCCCGTGACTTTCCGGAGAACACGCTCCCCGCACTTCAATCGGCCGTCGAGCTCGGTATTCGATTCATCGAATTCGATGTGCAGCTCTCGGCCGACGGTGTGCCCGTCGTCATTCACGATGACGAGCTGGCGCGCACGACCGGGATCGCCGGAAGCGTATTCGACTACTCCGCCCAGGAACTCGCCGCGATCGACGCCGGCGAGCGAGCGCGCTTCGAGCACCGTTTCGAGGGTGTGCGCATTCCGCTGCTGAGCGATGTCGTCGGCTTCCTCGCCGAGCGACGTGAGATCACCGCCTTCGTCGAGATCAAGCGCGCCAGCCTCAGGCGCTTCGGTCCTGAAGTCGTCGTGCCGAAGATACTCGAGGTGCTGAAGCCCATCCGCTCGCGCTGCGTGGTGATCTCATTCGACCTGCCGGCGCTGAACATGGCCCGCCAGCAAGGCGGTGCCGCCATCGGCTGGGTGCTGAGCGAATACGATGGTCACTCGCGCTTGAAGTTCGAAGCGTTGAAACCCGACTTCCTGTTCTGCGACCACGAGAAACTGCCGCGCGACGAGAGCCGCCTCTGGCGCGGGCCGTGGCGCTGGGCGATCTACGAAGTGGACAGCATCGAGCTGGCGCTGTCGCTCGCCGTGCGGGGCGTCGACTTCATCGAGACCATGGCGGTCGCGCCGATGATCGATGCATTCCGCAACAGAGCCGCGCGCAGCGGCAAGCGCGGCGATGCGCCGCTTTGACGTCGTCGTCGTCGGCGGTGGCATTCACGGTGTCGGCGTCGCGCAGGCCGCCGCCGCCGCGGGCTACGGCGTCTTGCTGCTCGAGAAGCGCGCGCTGGCCGCGGGCACTTCGAGCAAGTCGAGCAAGCTGATCCATGGCGGCTTGAGATATCTGGAGAGTGGACAATTCGGACTGGTCCGCGAAAGTCTCGTGGAGCGCCGCATTCTGCTCGCCATCGCTCCGGATCTGGTGCGTCTGGTTCCCTTCCACTTGCCGGTCTACCGCTCGACACGCCGGCAGCCGTGGCAGCTGCGCATCGGCCTGTCGCTCTATGCCTTGCTGGGCGGCTTCGAGCGCACTCTCCGCTTCGGCAGCATTCCACGGCGCGAGTGGCACGCGCTCGATGGCCTTAAGACGAGCGATCTCGTCAGCGTGCTGTGGTACTACGATGCGCAAACGGATGACGCGGAACTCACGCGTTCCGTGATGCGCTCGGCGCAATCCCTGGGCGCGGAATTGGAGATGCCCGCGGAATTCTTCGCAGCAGAGTTGCGCAGTGGCTCGAGTGTCGTGCGCTACTCAACCCGGGACCACGAGATGGAGTGTGAGGCCACCGTACTCGTGAATGCTGCGGGTCCCTGGGTGAACAAGGTGGCCCAGCGCGTCGCGCCTGCGATCCCGGTGCCGTCGATCGAGCTGGTGCAGGGTTCGCACATCGTCGTGCCGGGCGAGCCAGCGCGCGGGATCTACTATGTCGAGAGTCCGCGGGACGGTCGCGCAGTGTTCGTCATGCCCTGGCACGGAAATACTCTGGTCGGCACCACCGAGACGCGGTTTCACGGCGATCCGGATCACGTGCATCCGATGGCCGCGGAGCGACATTACCTCGTGTCTGTACTCAAGCATTACTTTCCACGTTACGCCGCCCTCGACGCTCGCGATCTCGTCGATTCATTTGCGGGTCTGCGCGTATTGCCGGGTGGAACCGGGCATGCATTTCATCGCTCGCGCGAAACGGAATTCGTCGCCGATCGTCCGCTGCGGCCGAGGACTCTCGGCATCTACGGCGGTAAGCTCACCTGCTGGCGCGCGACCGCCGAGCAAGCCATGAGAAGAGTGGCGGGTTCATTGCCGGCCCGCCGCCCGCGCGCGGACACCCGCCGTCTGAAGCTGAGCCCGACCTAAGAGGCGGCCGCTTTCACGCACGCGCAGGCTGTGCGCAAGAACTCATTCAGCGCCCGAGGTGGGCGTCCGAGGACGCGCTCGACGTCATCAGTGATATGCACCGGCACGGCTTCCGCCGCCGTGTAATCCCAGTACTCGATCAAGGCGTCGACCAGCCGCGGCGGCAGACCGCGTGCTTCGAGCGTGCCGCGCGCCTTGGGTGAGCAGATGTCGCGGTATTCAACGTGATGCCCGAAAGCGCGCGAGTACTGGCGCGCGATCTCGAAGTAGTCGAGTGCCTTGGGTCCGGTGAGCTCCAGAATTCGCGCCGGCTGCTTGGATTCGAGAACGCGCACCGCCACCTCGGCGACGTCGCGTGCGTCGACCAGCGCCCAGCGCGCCCGGCGAAACGGCGCTTCGAGCCGCCCGCAACGATCGATGTCGGGATTGTGCTTCAGCACCGCCTGCATGCAGACCGCGGGGCGCAGCACTGTAACCTCGAGACCGGCCGCGGCGGCACGCACTTCCGCCTCGCCATACCAGCGCAGCAATCGGATCGGCGATGACGGATCGGCACCCAGCGAGGTGATCTGAACGACCCGTTTGACCCCGGCCGCGCGGGCGGCGCGCGCGGCGCCGGCGTGCCATTCGGGCATCCGTGCATCCAGGGGCGTGATCAGCACCAGGTGCGTGACGCCGGCAAATGCCGCGGCCAGCGCGGATTCGTTGGAAAAATCAGCGGTCTGCACGTCCTGGGAGCGCATCGCCAGCGGGAGCCCGGCGGGATCGCCCACCAGCAGCCGCGGCTGCACGCCGCGATCGTTCAGCACGCGAACCACTTCGCGGCCGATCGTGCCTGCGGCATGAGTCACCATCCACATGAAGCGCCGGTCCCCTCTACTTGCGAAGAATACGGCTGCAGAGACTAGTCATGAGCGCTGCACCGGTCTATGGGCCGGCTCGAACTTCACTCATGCCCCTGTGTCAACAATACAATAAGTCGCCCCAGGCAGGGAGCGGGATGCGTGGACAACCTCGGTGACATCGTGACGTTCGTGCGGGTGGTGTCGGCCGGCAGCTTCGTGGCGGCCGCGCAGAATCTCGGCGTCACGCCCTCCGCCGTCAGCAAGTCCGTGTCGCGCCTCGAAGAACGCCTCGGCACGCGCCTGCTCAATCGCACCACCCGTTCGCTCAGCCTCACCGACGTCGGCGGGGAATTCTATTCACGCTGCCAGTCGCTGGTCGCCCAGCTGCAGGATGCGGAAGCGGAAGTCGTCGAGACGCGTCAGCGCCCGCGCGGGCGGCTGCGGGTCGACCTGCCCCTGTCCTTCGGTCGCGACTACGTCGTGCCGGCGCTGCCGAGGTTCCTGGCGCAGTACCCCGACGTATCGCTGCACGTTTCGCTCACCGATCGTCTGGTGGACATTATCGAGGAAGGCATCGACGTGGCGGTGCGCGTGGGCGACCTCACCGACTCGCGTTTCGTAGCGCGTCATCTGTGGACGCCGGAAATCATGCTGGTAGCGTCGCCCGACTACCTGGCCCGGGCCGGCACGCCGCAGGATCCGGACGACCTGACGCGGCATGCGTGTGTGCGTTTCTTTCACCCGAATACGGGCAAGAAATTCGACTGGGCGTTCACCCGGGACGGCGTGCGCAAGGTCGTCAACGTCGACGGACGGCTGATGTTCAACAATCTCGAGGCGCTCACCACCGCGGCGATCGCGGGTGCGGGCATCGCGCTGGCCGCGGCATTTCAGGCCGAGCGCTACATTGCGACCGGCCTGCTGAGCCAGGTGCTGCCCGAGTGGCGCCTGGAAGGTGCCAGACCCGCCTCCGCCCTCTACATCAAGGGCCGCCATCCCTCGCCGAAAGTGCAGGCTTTCGTCGACTTTCTGGTGACCCTGTTCCCCGCCAAGGATGGCCGTCCTCACGCGCGCTCCCCGCGATGATTGCTGACCTCAAGGCACGAGTGTAATTCGGCTCTGACGGTTTTTCGGACACGGCGCGGTGCGTACTGTTTGCGCACGCGCAGCGTCCTATGCGTCGCTGCGCGAGAGAGGGCTGACATTCAAGGACATTCACCGTGACTCATCGCATGACATCCACTTGGCAGCACGTGACGCCTGCCAGGATTTTCCTTCTTCTTGCCGTCTTTATCCTGGTGGCGAGCGGCTGCGCGCCGCAGGCCGCCCCGGCACCGCAGGCCCCGCAGGTCAGCGTGGCCGAAGCGCTGCAACGCGAAGTCAGCGACTGGGACGAGTTCACCGGTCGCATCGAGGCGATCGAGAGCGTGGAGATTCGACCGCGCGTCTCGGGCTACATCGAGCGCGTCGCGTTCGTCGAGGGTGGCACCATCCGCAAGGGTGATCTGCTGTTCGTCATCGATCCGCGCCCCTACCGCGCAGAACTCGACAAGGCCGAAGCGGAACTCGTGCGTGCGCGGTCGAGCGCGGAGCTGGCGCGCAATGAAGTCGCGCGCGGCGACCGGCTGTTGCGCGCCCACGCGGTGTCCCAGGAAGAGTACGACCAGCGTGTCAATGCCGGGCGCGAATCGGAGGCCGACGTGCGGGCCGCCGAGGCAGCCGTCGAGACCGCGCGGCTCAATCTGGGCTTCACGCGCATCACTTCGCCGATCGACGGCCGCGTCGGCAAAGCCGAAGTCACGCTCGGCAACCTGGTCACGGGCGGCAGCGCCAGTTCGACGTTGCTGACGACCGTGGTGTCGATCGACCCGATTTATGTGGCCTTCGAGGGCGATGAAGGGGTGTACCTCAAGTACGCCCAGCTCGGACAACTGCGCGAGCTGCGCGGCTCGAGCTCGACGCGCAATACGGTGCGCGTGGCGCTCGCCAACGAGACTGACTTTCCGCACCAGGGTGAGCTCGTGTTTCTCGACAACCAGTTGAACCCGGCGACCGGCACGATTCGTGCGCGGGCGTTGCTCGACAATCACGCCCGACAGTTGACGCCAGGCCTCTTCGCCCGTGTCCGGCTCATCGGCAGCGAGAACCGTCCGGCCGTTGTCATCGACGACCGCGCCGTCGGCACCGACCAAAGCCAGAAATTCGTGTACGTCGTGGGCGAGAACAATGTCGTCGACTATCGCGCGGTGAAGCTCGGTCGACTGTTTGACGGACTGCGCATCGTCGAAGAGGGCCTCATCCCCGGCGAGCGCATCGTCGTGAACGGCCTGCAGCGCGTGCGACCCGGCGTGACCATCGCGCCGCAGCTCGTCTCGATGGCTCGCCGCGAGCACGAGACGCGCGTGGCCCAGGCCCGTTGAACGAGCAGCAGGGACGGGAAGTCGCATGAACATCGCGAGATTCTTCATCGACCGGCCGATTTTCGCGGCCGTGCTGTCGATCGTGATCTTCGTTGCCGGCGCGATCGCGGTGTGGCGGTTGCCGGTGAGTCAGTACCCGGAGGTCGTGCCGCCATCGGTGGTGGTGCGCGCCATGTATCCGGGTGCCAACCCCAAGGTGATCGCCGAGACCGTGGCGGCGCCGCTCGAGCAGGAGATCAACGGCGTCGAGAACATGCTTTACATGTCCTCGACCTCGAGCGGCGACGGCGTCATGCAGCTGACCGTCACCTTCCGGCTCGGCACCGACGTCGATGCCGCGCAGGTGCTGGTGCAGAACCGCGTTTCTCAGGCGCTGCCGCGGCTGCCCGAGATCGTGCGGCAATTCGGCGTGACCACGATCAAGAGCTCACCCGACCTGTTGATGGTCGTGCACCTGGTGTCGCCCGACGACCGCTACGACAACGTGTATCTGCGCAATTACGCGGTGCTGCAGGTGCGCGACGTGCTGGCGCGCATTCCGGGTGCGGGCGAGGTGCGCGTGTTCGGCGCCGGCGACTACTCGATGCGCATCTGGCTCGACCCGGACAAGGTGGCGAGCCGCAATCTCACGGCCGGCGACGTGGTGCGAGCAATTCGCGAGCAGAACGTGCAGGTCGCGGCGGGCGTGATCGGGGCGCAACCGGCACCGGCGGGCACCGACTACCAGCTCAACGTCAATACCTCCGGACGCCTCATCACCGAGGAGCAGTTCGGCGACATCATCATCAAGACCGCCACCGACGGCTCCGTGACACACCTGCGCGACGTGGCGCGCATCGAGCTCGGAGCCGGCCAGTATTCGCTGCGCAGCCTGCTCAACAACCAGCAGGCCGTGGCCATCCCGATTTTCCAGGCGCCCGGCTCGAACGCGATCGAGCTCTCGGACGCCGTGCGCTCGGCGATGGCCGAGCTCAAGCAGAATTTTCCCGAGGGAGTTGACTACCAGGTCGTGTACGACACCACGGTATTCGTGCGCAATTCGATCGAAGCGGTGATCGATACGCTGCTCGAAGCCGTCGCGCTGGTGGTCGTGGTCGTCATCTTGTTCCTGCAGACCTGGCGCGCATCGATCATTCCGCTGGTCGCAGTCCCGGTGTCGATCGTCGGCACGTTCGCGCTGATGCTGGCCTTCGGATTCTCGATCAACGCGCTGTCGCTCTTCGGCCTGGTGCTGGCGATCGGCATCGTGGTGGACGATGCGATCGTCGTGGTCGAGAACGTGGAGCGCAACATCGCCGCCGGCCTTGCGCCGCGCGATGCGACCTACAAGGCGATGCAGGAAGTGAGCGGGCCGATCATCGCGATTGCGCTCGTGCTCATTGCCGTGTTCGTGCCGATCGCGTTCATGAGCGGGCTCACCGGCCAGTTCTACAGCCAGTTTGCCCTGACGATCGCCATCTCGACGATCATCTCGGCGTTCGTAGCGCTCACGCTGAGTCCGGCCCTGGCGGCGGCCGTGCTGCGGCCTCACGGTGCCCCGCCCGACAGGGCGACGCGCATCATCGATCGCCTGTTCGGCTGGGTGTTCCGACCGTTCAACCGGTTCTGGGGCCGGTCCTCAGATCGGTACTCGCGCGGCGTCGCGGGTGTGCTGCGCCACCGGGCCATCGTCATGGGCATCTTTGTCGCGCTGATCGGCCTCACCTGGCTCGGCTTCGAGCGGGTGCCCAAGGGCTTCATCCCGGTGCAGGACAAGCAGTACCTGGTCGCCTTCGCACAATTGCCCGACGCTGCTTCGCTCGATCGCACCGACGCGGTCATTCGCCGCATGACGGAGATCGGTCTCTCGCAACCGGGCGTCGACGGCGCGGTGCAATTCCCCGGTCTTTCAATCATGGGCTTCACGAACAGCCCCAATGCGGGGATCGTGTTTTTCCGCCTGCAAGACTTCGACGAGCGCAAGTCGGACGAGCTTTACGGCTTGACGATCGCGCAGCAGCTCAATCAGCGATTCGCCGCAATCCAGGACGCCTTCATCGGCGTCTTCCCGCCGCCGCCGGTGCAGGGGCTCGGCACGATCGGCGGCTTCAAGCTCGAGATCGAGGATCGCGCCGACCTGGGCTACGAGGAACTCTACCAGTCGCTGCAGGCGGTGCTCGGGCGTGCCTATCAGACGCCGGAGCTCGCGGGCGTGTTCTCCAGCTACCAGGTGAACGTGCCGCAGGTGTTCGCCGATGTCGATCGCGCGCGCGCGAAGGAACAGGGCGTGGCGCTCACGGATGTTTTCGAGACCATGCAGGTTTACCTGGGCTCTCTCTACATCAACGACTTCAACCGCTTTGGCCGCACCTACCAGGTCATCGCCCAGGCCGACGCCGACTTCCGCTCGAAGCCGGAAGACATCGCGCGACTCAAGACGCGCAACGCCGCGGGGGAAATGGTGCCGCTGGGTTCGCTGGTGCGCGTGAGCGAGACCTACGGCCCGGATCGCGTGCAACGTTACAACGGCTACCTGTCGGCCGAAGTGAACGGTGGGCCGGCGCCGGGATATTCGAGCGGGCAGGCACAGGCGGCGATCGAGAAGATCCTGGCGGAGACCCTGCCGAACGGTCTCAAGTACGAGTGGACCGAGCTTACCTACCAGGAAATCCTCGCCGGCAACAGCGCGATCTACGTGTTTCCGCTGTGCGTGCTGTTCGTGTTCCTGGTGTTGGCTGCGCTGTATGAAAGCTGGACTCTGCCGCTCGCCATCATCCTGATCGTCCCCATGGGTTTGCTGTCCGCGATCGCGGGTGTGTGGCTCTGGGGCGGCGATAACAACATCTTCACGCAGATCGCGCTCTTCGTGCTGGTCGGCCTCGCGTGCAAGAACGCGATCCTGATCGTCGAATTCGCCAAGGAGCGCGAGGACGCGGGCCTGGATGTGGTCAGCGCCGCCATCGAAGCGACACGCCTGCGTCTGCGGCCGATCCTCATGACCTCACTCGCATTCATCATGGGCGTGGTGCCGCTCGCGCTCGCGACCGGGGCCGGCGCCGAAATGCGCCAGGCCATCGGCGTAGCCGTGTTCGCCGGCATGCTGGGTGTGACGCTCTTCGGTCTGTTTCTCACTCCGGTGTTCTACGTGCTGATACGGCGCGCCGCGCAGCGCATCGGGCGCGCACGCAGCACATCGGCCGTTGCGCTGGTGCCGGGAGAGTGAACGTGCAGCGAGCCACGTGGATCGCCGCCACCGCGTTGGCGCTTTCGGCTTGCGCCGTCGGACCGTCCTATGAACGGCCCGACACCGAGCTGCTGCATCGCTTCGCGGGTGCCACCGACGCAGCGTACACAACACAGGCAGTTCCCTCCCGCTTCTGGACCGTCTTCAACGACGAGGTGCTCACCTCGTTGATCGAGGAGGCGATCGCGGCGAATCACGATCTGCGCATCGCGGCGGCGCGTTTCGACGAGGCGCGTGCTTTGCGACGAGATGCTGCCTTTGACTTCGGGCCGGTGATCGAGGCGAATGGGTCGGTGCTGCGAACGCGCTTCAGCGAAGTCGAGAGACCAGCGGGTGCCGCAGCGAATGGCACGCTCGACATCCACGACGCGCGCTTCGACGCCACGTGGGAGCTCGACGCGTTCGGCCGCGTGCGGCGCGGCTACGAGCGGCGTCGCGCCGAGCTGGAGAGCAGCGTCGCTTCGCTCCAAGACGCATTGGTCACGGTCACCAGCGAAGTCGCGCGCAACTATCTTGAATTGCGCGGTCTGCAGGGCCGCTACGACGTGGCGAAGCGCAACGCCGACGTGCAAGAGAACTCGCTCGAGCTTACCCAGGCGCGGCGCAATGCCGGCAGCGGCACCGATCTCGATGTCGCGAGGGCGCAATCGCAGTTGTCCACCACGCTCGCGACCTTGCCGCAACTCCAGGCTGCCATGGCGCGCGCCCAGTATCGGCTTGCGGTTCTCATCGGCCGGCAACCCGGTGGGCTCGAAGCACGGCTCGCCTTTCGGCCTCTTCCCGCGATGCCCGCGTTCACGCCGGTGGGAAATCCTGCGGAGTGGTTGCGACGCCGGCCCGACGTCCGCGTCGCGGAGCGTGATCTGGCCGCCGCCACGGCTGGAATCGGCGTCGCTGTCGGGGATTTGTTTCCGAAAGTATCGCTCCTTGGAAGTTTTGGTTCGACGGCACTCGCATCCAATCAGCTGGGCGACGCGGCTGCGGAGAACTATCGTTTCGGGCCGACCATTTCCTGGGCGATCTTCGATCTGGGCCACGTCCGGGCTCGCATCGACGCGGCCCGGGCACGCGCCGACGGCGCGCTCGCTCGCTATGAACAATCCGTCCTGCGGGCACTCGAGGATACCGAGGGCGCGCTGATCGCATACTCGCGCGCCGTGGAGCGCGAGGCCGCACTCGATGAGGCAGCACACGCGAGCACCGTTGCCGCCCAGCTGGCCGGCGTGCGCTACCAAGAGGGCGTATCCGATTTCCTGCTGGTGCTGGACGCGGAGCGCACGCAGCTCGAAGCCGAAGACCGCCTGGCCCAGAGTCGCGCCGATTCCGCAACCGCGCTGGTGGCGGTCTACAAGGCGCTGGGAACCGGTTGGCAGGACATTGCGACGCCCTACCTTGCAGCGAAGCGCTAAACGGCCGCGATCGGCGGTACGCTGTGCGCCGTGGGCGACAATGTCTACCTGGCCCTCGATCAGGGCGGTCATGCCAGCCGGGCGATCGTCTTCGATGAGTGCGGCGAGCTGATCGCTCAGGCGTTCGCGCCGATCGCCACGCACAGGCCTGCACCCGAACAGGTCGAGCACGATCCCGAAGAGATCATCAACTCGTTGCTTGCAGCTACTGCCGATGTCGTGGAACGCTGCCGCGGACTCGGTCGAATTGTCGCCGCGGGCTTGGCGACGCAGCGTTCCAGCATCGCATGCTGGGACCGGCGCACGGGCCGCGCGCTCTCGCCGGTGATCTCCTGGCAGGACCGGCGGAATGCCGAGCTCGTCGCGAGTCTCGCGACGCATGCGACTGACATCCACACGCTCACGGGGCTCGTGCTCTCGCCGCATTACGGCGCGAGCAAACTCCGCTGGTGCATCGACAGCATCCCCGCCGTCTCGCAAGCGGCAGCCGGTGGCCACCTGGCATTCGGGCCGCTGTCGAGCTTCGTGCTCTTCCGACTTCTCGATGAACGGCCCATCGTCGTCGACCCGGCGAACGCCTCGCGCACGCAGCTCTACAATCCGCTGACCCGGGAATGGTCACCCGAGCTCCTGGCGCTCTTCGGTATCGAGGCACGACATCTGCCTCGACCAGTATCGAGCCGGCACGCGTTCGGCAGCGTGGTGCTGGGGAAAGAGCGGGTTCCGCTCTGCGTCTGCACCGGCGACCAGTCGACAGTGCCATTCGCCTTTGGGCCGCCGCGATTCGATTCCGCCTACGTGAACGTCGGCACAGGTGCCTTCATTCAGCGCCCGCTCGCGGCACCGCTGATCGCCGCGCCATTGCTGACGAGTGTGGTCTGGTCCGATGCACAACGCGTGACGTACGTGCTCGAGGGCACTGTGAACGGCGCGTCGAGCGCGCTCGACTGGTTCAGCGAGGCCGAGGGCGTCGATGCGCATCGCATGCTCGCGTCACTCGATGTCGCCGCCCTCCCGTCGACTCACCCCCCTCTTTTCCTGAACGGCATCTCGGGTCTGGGTTCGCCGTTCTGGATCCCGGATTTCGAATCGCGATTCGTCGGCAACAGCACGCTCGAGACGAGGTTCGTCGCGCTCCTCGACAGCATCCTGTTTCTGATTCGCGTCAACCTGGATGAGATGCGGCATCACGGCGCAGCGCTCAAGCAGATCGTGATCACCGGCGGCATCGCGGGTGCGGACGTTTTCTGCCAGCGCCTCGCTGGCCTGACGTCATTACCGGTGCTGCGCCACGCGGAAGTGGAAGCCACTGCGCGAGGACTCGCATACCTCATCGCCAATCAGCCGGCGAGCTTCAATCCGGGCAGTGAGCCGCGCGTCTTTCAACCGGTGCCGGATGTCGCGCTGCTCGAGCGCTTTGTCACGTGGCTCAGGGAAATGAAGCTAGCGACCGGGCGCTAGTGTGCGAACTCGAGCTGGATCCAGAACTTCCGTGTGTCGGTCGCGAAACCGTCGGCCCGATAGTCGGCATACTTCAGCAAGCCCGTGAAGCGCCGCCAGCGGGCCTGCACAAGGATGTCGCTCTCCGAGCCGTAGTCGAGCGAGAGCCGCTCCGATTCAAAGAGGTGGTAGACGACCAGCGCCGACAGGCTGTCGAGGGGACCGAGCGGCTTCTTCGAGTATCCGAGGCTCAAGTATCGATCATCGATGCCGTTCACCGGCGTGGCGAGAAACTTGTCCGCCCAACCCTGGAACTTGTGCAGCGTGGCAAGGGGCGTGGTGAATCCCCTGACGCCGTCGCCTCCGAGCACCTCGACGCCGGCGGCGGCGGTCCAGCCCTTCAGCGTGCCTGCCAGCTCCGCCGCGAAGTACTGATTGCTGTAGTCGAGCGGATTGGCGGCGCGGTCCTGCTGATTGGCGTAGGAGGCGAACCCCGCAAGCTTGACGCCCGATATCACGCGTTGACCCGCGTATCTCACGCCGATGGTCGCCGTCGAGTCGGTCGCCGCTTCCTGGAAGTCGAGCAGATACGCGAAGCCGGTGAACTTGCCGACTGGCGTGTCGTACGACACATTCGCCAGATAGTTGTCCCCCGTGTAACGACCGATGGGAGAGTCACTTCCCACGACGCGGTTGACCTGATTGAGATAGGCGAAGTCGATCGTGAGACCCCGCACCGACTTGTTGGTGACGCGGAGCGCATCGAAGGACTGCTCATTCTGGCGCCAGGCGACCTGATCGACGAAACGCTGATCGTCATAGCTGATGCGCTGGCGGCCGAGAACGAGGGTCGTATCCGGGATCGAGGTGTTGGCGAGCTGCAGCCTGTTGACTTCATAGGCCTCCGGATCGGCCACGACGGGGAACTGCGTCTTGCCGTTGATCGTGTCGTTGTAGTCGTCGCTGAGCGGCCAGAGGAGCTCGGCCTCCGCGAGCAACTTTAAGCCCCATGCCTCACCGGTCTCGAAGCCGACCCGCCCACGCAACGTCAGTGCACTGGCGTCTTCGGGCAGCCCATCCTGGTCCACGGACTCCGACCGCAGGCGCAGATCGACGAGGGGTTTCGTCGCGGAGAAGGCCTTCTCTACCGTATCAACGCCATCCGCCGCCGCTCGACCGCACCACGCTGTCGCGACGAGCGCAGGAAAGATCAGGCTGAACCAGGCACGCACGGGGCGGATTCTCTGTTGGCCCGTGGCCGCCCCCAATACGGATAAATGCTTACCAGCAGCTGCGTCCCATCGGTATCGAGTGATTTCAGCGGATGAGCGGATGCTGTCAGTAAGGGTAAACACGGAGTCCCTTCGTGCAGCCGCGTCCGTACACTGCCCCAAATTTGGGAGCGCATGTGGTCGTGAGGCGCAACGCGAGACCGATGAATCGGCCTCTCCTGCTGATCTGTTTATCAGCCGCCCTGTCGTCGGCAGTTGCGGCAGAGATCGGTCGGACCGCTGCGAGCAGCCCACTCGAGGAGGTGGTCGTGGTGGCTGCCCGCCTGCCGCGTCCCGTCCAGGACGTGGTCGGAACCGTCGATGTGGTGTCCCGCGAAAACCTGCGCGAGTCGATGGTGGTGCGGGCTGCGGACGTGGTGCGCTACATCCCCGGCGTCAGCGTGACGCAGGATGGCACCCGCTTCGGGGACTCGGGCTTCACCATCCGTGGCCTGTCCGGGAATCGGGTCTTGCAGCTCATCGACGGGATCCCCGTTGCCGATCAGTTCGACATCGGCGACTTCTCCGACGCGACCCAGGACTACCTGGTACCCGATGCGATCTCGCGCATCGAGATTCTGCGCGGACCCGCGTCGGCGCTCTTCGGCAGCGATGCACTGGGTGGCGTGGTGGCCGTGCTGACGCGCGATCCCGAGGACTTCCTGGAGGGCGAGCGATCTCGCATCGCCACGTCCGCAACCTATAGCGGTGCAGACGACAGCCGGATGATCAACGCCGCGCTCGCTGCGGCAGGCAGCGGCCTCGCCGGAGTACTGCACGTCTCGCGCCTCGATGGCCATGAAATCAACTCGGCGGCATCGGGTCCTGAGGATGCCCTGGATCGTGCGCGCGAGTCGGCAATGGCCAAAGTGACCTGGGCGCTCGGCAACGGCGATCGTGTGCGCCTGCGCGCCGACGCCTTTCACGAAACGGTCGACAGCAGACTCGAGACGGTGCTCGGCTATGGGCGCCGGTACGTCAATACCACTGCGCTCCATGGCGACGATACGCGTCGACGCTGGACGACGGCGCTCGGCTACGACTTCGAGCGGGACGCGGGGTTGACCCAGACCGGCCGGGTGGATCTCTATCTCTCGAGCACGCGCGTCGCGCAGCGCACCGACGAGCTGCGTGAGATCGCTACTCCACCGCTCGCGATCAATCGCGAGTTTCACTACGAGCAGGACCTGTGGGGCGCAATCGGCGACTTTGAGGGACGGTTCGAGGTCGGCCGCAGCGATCACCGGCTCGGCTGGGGATTCTCTTACGACCAGCGGCGGGTGGAGGAGTCCCGCAATGGGCTCGAGACGAATCTGCTGACGGGCGTGGAGACATCGACGCTACTCGGCGAAAGCATGCCGGTGCGGGACTTTCCGCTATCGACGGTCACGGAACTCGGCATCTATGTCCACGACGAAGTGGTCGTCGGCCGGGTGTCGTTGATCCCGGGGCTACGCTTCGATGCCTACGAAATGGATGCGCGCGCGGACGCGATGTACCTCGCCGACAATCCGAATACGGCGATCGTGGATCTCGATCAATCCTCCTGGTCACCGAAGCTTGGGGTCTTGCTCCGGCTGAGCGAGCGTCTGACGGCGTTTGCACAATACGCTCACGGCTTTCGCGCCGCGCCGTTCGAGGACGTGAACATCGGCTTCGACATTCCACGCTTCAATTATCGCGCCATCCCGAATCCGGATCTCAAGCCGGAAAGCTCCGACGGGCTCGAATTGGGCCTGCGCTTTGGCTCCGGGTGGCTCCACCTGAGCACTGCGGTGTTCGGCGCTAGTTACGACGACTTCATCGAGAGCAGGGTGAATCTGGGTCCTGATCCGGACACGGGCGTTCTCATCTTCCAATCCCTGAACATCGCCGAGGCGCGGGTCTACGGTGCGGAGTTCAAGGTGGAAGCGGATCTCGACCGATGGTTGAGGGGCCTCTCGGTTGCCGCGGCGGCGAATTGGACGCGCGGCGAAAACAAGGACAACGACAGGCCGCTCAACAGCATCGATCCTCCCGAAGCGGTGCTGCGAGTGGCGTGGGCGCCGCGCGCGTCGATGCGGTTCACGCTCATGTCCACGTTTGTGGAGGGTCAGGATCGGGTCGACGAGAGCCGTGTCGACCTGTTCACGCCTGGCAGCTTCGTCACGGTCGACTCGCTGGCGACGCTCGAGCCGTTGCGGAATGTACGGATAGATCTTGGGATCTTCAATCTGTTCGATGAGACGTATTGGCGGTGGCCCTCGGTGCGAAGCCGCCCCGAGGGCGATCCCACGATTGGTGCGCTGTCCTCGCCCGGCCGGTATGGCTCGGTGTCGGTGCACGTGGCCTTCTAGGAGATGGAGAACACAGTGATGCGAACGCTACTGAGTCTGGCCGCGATGACAATGCTGCTCGTGTCGCCTGCCAATCGCGCAGCCGAGGTCCATGCCGCAGAAACGATCCAGGGTGCGGCGAAGGCGCGCTTGCCGGAGGGCGAGATCGTCTTTCAGACCTATTGTCAGGCCTGTCATCAGGCGACTGGCCAGGGTCTGCCAGGCGCGTTTCCGCCATTGGCCAGGTCCGACTATCTGCTCGCTGATCCTAAACGCGGCATATCTGCCGTCCTCAAGGGTGTGACCGGTGAGATCACCGTCAACGGGCAGAAATTCAATTCGGTGATGCCACACCTCAACTATCTCTCGGATCAGCAGATCGCCGATGCCTTGACCTACGTGTTGAACAGCTGGGGCAACGATGGCGGTGCCATCGTGCCGGAGCAGGTGGCCGAGGTCCGTGCCACCGCGGTGGTCGCTGAAGAAGGCGGGCTCCATCCGGGCCAGACCGAGACCGGTATGCGCTATGGCGGCGCCCCAAGTCCGCTCGCCGGCACGGAAACGGAGCAGATGGTTTCGACCGAAGGGCCACCCATGAGCACCGACGAGTTCTCTCGGGCGACACGCGTCTTCTTCGAGCGCTGTGCCGGCTGCCACGGCGTGTTGCGCAAGGGTGCCACCGGTAAACCGCTCACGACGGACATCACCCGGCAAAAGGGCACTGATTACCTGAAGACGATGATCAACTTCGGCTCACCGGCCGGGATGCCGAATTGGGGAACCTCAGGCGAGCTCAGCGACGAGGACATCTACATTCTCGCCCGATTCCTGCAGCATCCCCCGCCCCAGCCGCCGGAGTTCGGCATGGCCGAAATGAAGGCGACGTGGAAGGTGCTGGTGCCGCCCGCCGAGCGGCCTGGCAAGCCACAGCACAGCTATGACGTGAACAACCTGTTTTCGGTGACGCTGCGCGATTCCGGTGAGGTCGCGATCATCGACGGCGACTCCAAGAAGATCGTCAACATCATCAAGACGGGCTACGCGGTGCACATCTCGCGCCTGTCCGCTTCGGGCCGCTACGTCTACGCCATCGGCCGCGACGCCAGGATCGACATGATCGATCTCTACATGAATCCACCGCGGACGGTGGCCGAGATCAAGGTGGGTTTGGAGGCGCGCAGTGTCGAGACGTCCAAGTACAAGGGTTTCGAGGATACCTTCGCTATTGCTGGAACCTACTGGCCACCTCAGTACGTCCTGATGGACGGTGCGACGCTCGAGCCGCGCAAGATCGTCTCGACCCGTGGCATGACCGTGGATACGCAGGAATACCATCCGGAACCGCGCGTCGCGGCGATCGTGGCCTCCCACGAGCACCCGGAGTTCATCGTCAACGTCAAGGAGACCGGCCAGATTCTGCTGGTCAACTACGAGGATATCGACAATCTCAAGGTAACCACCATCAACGCCGCGCGCTTCCTCCACGACGGCGGCTGGGATTCCACTCTGCGCTATTTCCTTACGGCGGCCAACCAGTCGAACAAGGTCGCCGTCGTTGATTCCCGTGAGCAGAAGCTCACGGCGCTGGTCGACGTCAAGACGATTCCGCACCCGGGACGCGGCGCCAACATCAGGGATCCGAAGTACGGCCCGGTCTGGATCACGAGCGCACTGGGTGACGCCAACGTGACCTTCCTCGGAACTGATCCCGAGAACCACCCGGACAGTGCCTGGAAAGCGGTGCGCGTGATGCAGGGTCAGGGTGGCGGCTCGCTCTTCGTGAAGAGCCACCCGAAGTCGAAGAACCTTTGGGTGGACACACCGCTCAACCCGGATCCAAAGATCAGCCAGACAGTGGCGGTCTTCGACGTGCAGAACCTCGAAGCCGGCTACAAGGTGCTGCCGATCGCCGAGTGGGCCAAGCTCGGTCCCGGTGCGAAGCGGGTGGTGCAGCCCGAGTACAACGCGCGTGGCGACGAGGTGTGGTTCTCAGTGTGGAGCGGCAAGAACGAGGAGTCCGCGATCGTCGTTGTGGACGACAAGACACGCAAGCTCAAAGCGGTGATCAAGGATCCGCGCCTGATCACGCCGACCGGCAAGTTCAACGTCTACAACACGGTGCACGACGTCTACTGAGGCGGTGCCGTTCAAGTCAACTCCGCGAGGACTTCACGCGCCAGCCAGCTTTCACCTCGCCCGCTGTCGACGAAGCCACAGTGCCCGCCGAAGCGTGACGCGGTGATGCGCAATTTGGGCAGGCGCGGCAGCCGCTTAAGATCGCGTGCCGGAATCATTGGGTCATCCAGGGCCGCGATGATCCTGGCGGGCGTCTCGAGCGTTTCGAGCGCACCGCGAACGATCGCGTAGCCGCGCAGGTACCCCAGCAAGTCCGGGAACTCGGTGTGCTTGCGCACGAGGTAGCCGGTCATGAACCGCAACGTCGGCGTGCGCATCATCTCCCCGAAGTCGTACACGTCAGGCCACGCGAGCTGCTTCTTGAGGAGGGAATGCGTCCACTTCCACACGAAGTACTTGCGGTAGATGGCGGCACCCGTCTCCAGGGCGTCGAGCGTCGCCTCGGGTTCGAGTACGGGGGATACCGCTACGATCCGCCGAAGGCGGATACCTTCAACCGGCGCACGCGCGCCAACGCGCAACGCAAAGTTGCCGCCGAGCGAAAACCCGACCAGATTGAGCGCCTGGTCTGGAAAAAGCATCTGCAGACGCCTCACCGCACCGACGACTTCCGGCAGGCGGCATGAATGAAACAACTCGCGATTGAGATGATGCGTCGGACCGTGGTCCCGCAGGTTCAGCCGGAAGACGTCGAAACCGCGTTCGAACAGGTACTGCCCCAGCGCGAGGATGTAGAGCGAGTCGGCGCTCCCTTCCCAGCCGTGGTGCAGGACGACGAGCTGCGTCGCCGGTGAACGGCCGCGGCGCAGCTGCGTGGAGTGCAACCCCATGAGGCGCACGCCGTCGCCGCAGTCGAGAATATGCTCGACGCTGCTCTCGAGCAGCGAGACGGCGCGACGCTCGATGCCCGCACGCCGCAGCGGCAGGCTGGCAAGTATCGATTGGAGATGAGTGCTTCGAAGCCAGAATGGCGGCGCGAACGCCTGCTCGTCGGTGCCGGGTTCGGGAGGTCCCATCAGTTGTCAGCAGGCACGACGCTGAACTCGACCCGGTTGTTGCGCGCGGCGATCTCGTTCCACTGTTCGGCCGCCAGCGACTCGCTCGCGGGGGGATAGGCAACGGGCGTCGAGCCGTCATCCTCGAGCAGGTCGATCGTGATCGCCCCGCCGGTCCGTTGCCGCACGCTTAAGACCAGATTGGCGAATGCCAGGGACTGTCGTTGGGCTGGGCTCAGCGACTCCGCGAACGGATTGCCGACGATGTCGCAGCGCGTTGCCGGCAGATCGTCCGGCGCGAGCGCATAGCCATCGGTTGCATTGCCCACCACACAGAAACGACCTGCATAATTGCGAACCGCGATGACACCGCGGAACGAGCGCTGCTCGAGTTTCGCGAGCAGGTCACGCAACACGTCGAGCCGGCCGAGCGCCAGCGGAACCTCGCCATAGGGCACCGTCGCGACGATTGGCTCGATTCCGCCGGCTGCAGCCGTTGCACTCGCCCGCGCCGCTTCCTCCGCACGCCGCGCCTCCTGTCGCATGCCATCGAGTTCCGCGGTCTGATTGGCCTTGTCGTTTTGCAGGGCGCCGATCTCAGCCGACAGGGCGCGATTCGCATCGAGCGCGCGAACGTGCAACACAGCCAGAACGATTCCGGGCACCAGAGCGATGAGGGTCGCCGCGATCCAGAGGTAAGGGGGCCGCGGCGCGGGCGGCGGCCGCGGCGGCACCTGTAGTGTCGGTATCTCGTTGATATGGTTACGAATATCGCTCACGACGCGATCGGCGAAGGTATCGAGATTGGCGACCACGAAGCGGCGCAGATCGGCGTCGTGGTTGCGCAGAGCGGCTTCGAGTTGCGGATGCCAGTCGGTCGGCAAGCCCGACGGAACTCTCGAGGTGTCCGGCTGCGCGTCCTGCCCGGAGACCGCAGCGGGATTCGCCGCCACGAACGCCGGCGGTGAAGCGTCGCGGCGTTCCTGCAGCAGATGAAGCTGATACAGGACTTTGGATACGTCCACGGGCTTGATCAATTTTGGCAGCACGCCAACCGCGCCGAGCGCGCGTGCCTGACCCACGTACAGCTCTCCCTGTTGCGAGGTGTACATCATGATCGGGATCGTGGCGGTGCGGGGGTTGTTCTTGATCGCCTGAACCGCCTGAAAGCCATCCATGCCCGGCATCAGGTGATCCATGAAGATCACGTCCGGACGCTGCTGGGCAAGATACTTGAGCGCCGACTCCGCCGACTCCGCCGTGTCCACCTCGAGACCGTACTTCTGCAGCATGCGGCTCAAGACCACGCGGGCCGAGAGCGAGTCGTCCACGATCAGTGCGCGCTTCCCGGGCATCGACATCCCCTGGCTGAGAGCGGCGAAAGTTTACCGCGAATCCGCGGTTGTGACGTCGTTCACGCAAGCGTCCGCTCGCCCCGTAAACCCCCGGCGGGTTCGCCCGTTGATCGAACCGTGGCTGAACATCTAAGGAGATGAAAATATGTTGACTCGCACAATCCTGAGGTTGAGTGCCGCTGGCGCTCTCGGCGTAGTGCTGAACTTGAGCGCCCCGATGAACGAGGCCCAGGCAGCCGCGGCACAAGTGCGCGACAGCGGCGCAGGGGCAGTGCGGGTTGCCGAACGTGGACAGCGCGGCGTACGTCCGCAGCGATCC
>DATBVX010000161.1:0-6306 GCA_036515135.1 Steroidobacteraceae bacterium | reverse complement strand
CTTTACACACGGGCGTGTACGGATATAGACGTGCTGGAAAATGGCCGGGGGCGGAACCGTACTACGCGCGTAACTGCCTGACTCGGCGGCCGACAAGAATGCATAAATCATCCAGTTCATGATGTGGCCGCTAGCCGGCTCGTCGCGTCACGAATGCGTCGCGGCCCGCGTACACCGCAGAACCGCCCAGACTCTCCTCGATGCGCATCAACTGGTTGTACTTCTCCACCCGCTCGCCGCGGCATGGTGCGCCGGTCTTGAGATGACCGGTGCCAAGCGCAACAGTCAGGTCCGCGATAAAGCTGTCCACGGTCTCGCCGCTGCGGTGGGACACCATGGCGCCCCAGTTCGCCTGATAGGCGAGCCGCACCGCCGCATTGGTCTCGGTGAGCGTGCCGATCTGATTGAGCTTGATCAGGACCGCATTCGCCACATCTTCCTCGATGCCACGCGCGATACGCACCACGTTGGTGACGAAGAGGTCGTCACCGACCAGTTCGATCTTTTCACCCAGTTCCCGATTGAGAAGTTTCCAGCCATCCCAGTCGTCCTCGGCGAGGCCGTCTTCAAGCACCGCGATTGGGTACTTCGACACCCAATCGGCATACATCGCCACCATCTCTTCGGCGCGCACCGTGCGGCCTTCGGTGCGCAGCTGATAGCGACCATCCTCGAAGAAGCTGCTCGATGCCGGGTCCAATGCCAAAACCACGTCCTCGCCCGGCCGATAGCCACTGCGCTCAATGGCCTTGAGCACCAACTCCAGCGCATCGACATTGCGCTTCAATGCCGGCGCAAATCCACCCTCGTCGCCCACGCCTGTCGAATAACCGTCGTCCTTGAGTACTTTCTTCAGCTGTTGGTAAATCTCAGCGCCCCAACGCAGGGCCTCGGCGAAGCTCGGCGCGCCCACCGGCGCAATCATGAACTCCTGTAAGTCTGTCCCCTGCCAGTTGGCGTGCACGCCACCGTTCAGGATGTTGAACATCGGTACTGGCAGGCGACAGGCCGCGGCACCGCCGAGATAGCGGAACAACGGTAGGTCACAAGCATCTGCAGCTGCTCGTGCGACGGCGAGGCTGACACCGAGCATCGCGTTGGCGCCGAGCTTGCCCTTATTGGGTGTGCCATCCAATGCACACAGCGCGCGGTCCACGGCGCCCTGCTCAAGCGCATCCATGTCGCGGATGGCGTCGGCGATGTCGGCGTTCACGTTCTGCACGGCCTTGCGCACACCTTTGCCGCCATAGCGGTGCGGATCCTCGTCGCGTAGTTCCACGGCCTCGTGTACGCCGGTGGAAGCGCCGGACGGCACGGCGGCGCGACCCTTGGCGCCGCCCGACAGCGTGACGTCGACTTCCAGGGTGGGATTGCCGCGCGAGTCGAGAATTTCGCGGGCGCGGACCGAACAAATCCTTGTGTTCATCTTGCTTTCCTCAAGTCAGCAGCTGCGCCAAGTGGCACCCACCAGCCGGTGGCGCAGGACGCGCACCGACCGACTACGATGCAACACCCAACGGACGTTTGAAACGCATCGTTCCGAGAATCAGCGCTCCCGCGGCGCTTCCCAGCACGATCACGAGGAGGATCTTTCACGGAGCTGCGGTCATGTAGGCTGCCTCACGACTGTTACCGCGCAATGTGCGTAGGCGATCACTTGCCGGGCGACCGAGCCGATGAGCCAGCGCTCAAAGAGCGTGTGGCCACGATGACCGACCACGATGTGATCGACGCCATGGCTCTCGGCATACCGGACAATCTGCTCGGCGGGATGGCCGACCACCACCTGAAAGTGGCTCTTGAAGGATTCCTGCGCGAGCTTGGCGCGGACAGCGCGCAGGATGTGTTCGTAGTGCCGTCGTGAATTCTCGATGACGGCGCTCGTTTCGACGTCGTCGCCGAACTCGGGCGGACGCGCCACGGCGAGCACGTGCAGCTCCGCACCAAATGCACACGCAAGGCTCACGGCGAATTCGAGCGCGTCGCTTGCGGAATCCGAGCCGTCGTAGCCGAGCAGAATACTCTTGGTCATGGTTTCCTCCTCGCCGCAGCTTCCGGTTGCCCCGCGGAGGCGTACCTTGCGTCGCTCTCGGGGCTCTTGTTCAGTAGATGTCTTGGCAGAAAAAAGGCATTCGCAATGAGCGTCGGCACCACCGCGCTGCCTACCACCGCGGCCACGAGTGCCGAGTATTGGGCTTGCGTTACGATCTCATGCGAGATCCCAAAGAGTGCCGAAATGGTCCCAAAGGTGAGCCCGGTGGACATGAGGAGCGTCGTGTACATGCCCTCCTGGCGTGGCGAGCGCAACGCGCGAGTCACCGGGTAGACGCCCGCAATCTTCGTCGCCATCTTGGCGGCGAGCAGGATCAGAAACGCCGCGGGTGCGGCAGCCAGCGCAGGAAGCGATACCAGGGAGCCGGCGCGGATGAAATAGAACGGAGTCAGAAGACCAAAGGTCAGCGTGCGCAGCCGCCGGATGAGCGCGTGATCTTTCCCTGCCGTACCCGCCAGCACCATACCGATCAGGTAGGCAGGCAACACCGCCTCGCTGTCAGCCCAAGTCGCGAGCGCACCGAGTCCGAACAGACAGAACATCAGATATTTCGCCTCGAGCTCGGAAGGGCGATTGCCAAAACGGCGGAAGAACCGCGGCGTGAGCCACGGCAGGAGCAGAAACGCGACCACGCCTACCCCTAGAAAAATGAGCGTCTTGAATGTGAAAGGCGCAAAGATCAGCCCAAGACCGACGACGGTGGCCAAGTCAGTAATGAAGCAGGCGGCGAGCACAACTTTGCCATAGTCGGTCGTGTTCAGGCCAAACTCGAGCATGACGGCGTAGACGACCGCGACTGAGGTCGTCGACATCGCGATGCCGGCGAGCCAGCTCGCCTCGGGCGACCAACCGAGGAGCCAACGCGCGATCGCCGCACACCCGATGAAAGGCGCGGCGAAACTCACCAGTCCGATGAGCGTCGCCTGTTTCCATTGCCGGCGAAACACCGCCGGATCGAGCTCGGCGCCTGCGAGAAACGTGAGCAGGATGGCGCCGGCGCCAGCCAGGAACTTGAGCCAACTGGCATCGGCGGCGAGCAGCGTGCTGCCAACCGCCGCGCCGATGATGAGTTGTGCAACCGTTCCAATCACGATCTCGGACAGCGCCGTCGCCACCCGCAACCAGATTGCGAGAAGCGTCGCGATGAGGGCGAGCCCCATCCATAAGGCGGCCTGAGTCCAGATCTCGGTCATCGGTGCGCGCCTCGATGCACCGTCATTGCTATGGATCCTCGCCCACGGAGGGTGCGTCGGCGGCGTCGGGATTGATCACGCCAAACCGCGCGGGTATGTGCGCGTAGAACAGGCGGATCTTCTCCGCGTGCAGGAGTTCGAGGAGCTTACGGGCTTCCTCATCCGTGACGATGAATTCGACTTCGACGGTGAGCGTGCCCGCGAGCTCGAAGAAGTGCGCCTCATGCACGACGTGATGCCGGCCGAAGCCGGCCATCGCGCGAAAGGCGGAGCCGCCGCGGATGCCAAGCCGGTTCGCCTGTTCGAGCAGCCATTCCCACACGAGGCGACCATGATGTCGCTGGCCTTCGTGCACGTAGAATCTAAGAAATGAACCCTGCATCGGTCGCCCCTTGGTGGTTCAGTAGGTCTTGCTAGCCTTTCACCAGTGCAACGGTCCCAATGCCGGCCAGCGTCATCAGCACGGAACCGCCCAGATGAGCCGTCGCGGCTCCGCACGCCCACAGTGCGCGGCCTTGCTGGAGCAGCGTGACGATCTCCGCCGAATACGTGGAGAAGGTCGTGAGACCGCCGCAGAAGCCGGTAATCACGAGGAGGCGCCACTCAGGAGCCAGTGCGGAGAAAGAAGCGAAAATAGCGATCGCAACGCCAATGATGTAACCGCCGATCAGATTGGCGAAGAGCGTGCCTGGCGGAATCGTCGGGAAGAAGTGATTGAGCTGAGCGCCGAGCCACCAGCGCAGTAAGGCGCCCAGGCTGGCGCCCAGGCAGATCGCAACGATCGATTTCCACATGCACCTGTCCCTTCTGATCCTCTGGACAGGCGCTAGATAAGCCTACGCCCCTCCGTTCGGATCAAGCGTAGGTATCATCAACCGCGAAGCGCGGCGGTTCGAGGAGGAATACCATCTCCTTGTGGCGGATGAGTGTACGCAGCGGCCCGCCAGCGAGCAAACCCGGACATCGACCCGCCACCACCTCTGCTTGAAGGCAATCGCCACAAGCTCGCGATATGAGTACGGTTTTTTGCCCGATCGGACGCGTCCACAGAACAATCCAACGAAGGAGGTCGAATCATGAAGCTCGTTTCACCCGCTACGCTGATCACGACGCTGAGCGCAGCATTGGATCGCACAACCAGAAATGCGTGCCGCTCGGGTCAAGCACGGGACCGATAGATGCCGGACGTACAAAGCATCATGCCCGATCTTACCGCGACCACCGCCGGGCTCGTCGCGGTCGCGATCTTTGTCATCGCCTACGGGTTGGTGATCGCAGAGGAATTCACTCAGTTACGCAAGTCCAAGTCGGTGCTGGCGGCCGCCGGAATCATCTGGGCGCTGGTGGCACTTGGGTGGCGCGCGCACGGCCGGGAAGGCGTCGCCGAACTTCTGCGTCACAACCTGCTTGAGTACGCGGAGCTCCTGCTGTTTCTTCTCGCGGCGATGACTTACGTCAACACGCTGGAGGAGCGGGAGGTGTTTGGAGCGCTGCGCAGCTGGCTGACTGCGCGCCGCCTTGGCCCGCGCGCTGTCTTTTGGATCACCGGCGGGCTCGCGTTTGTGCTCTCTCCCGTTCTAGACAACCTGACTACCGCGCTCGTCATGGGTGCGGTTGCGCTCGCAATGGGTCGAGGCGAGTCGCGCTTCATCGCACCTACCTGCATCAACATTGTCGTGGCCGCAAACGCCGGCGGCGCTTTCAGTCCGTTCGGGGATATCACCACGCTCATGGTTTGGCAGAAAGGGCACGTGACGTTCTTCGAGTTTCTGGATCTGCTCGTGCCGTCCCTCGTGAACTGGCTAGTGCCCGCCGCATGCATGACGCTCGCGGTTCCGCGCGGAACTAAGCACGAAGATCTCGAGCGGGTACGGTTCAAACCCGGTGGCAGCGTGGTGATCAGTCTCTTCGCCGCCACGATTGCGACGACTGTAGGCCTGCATCACTTTCTCGACCTGCCGCCATTTCTTGGAATGACGACAGGCCTCGGGGCGTTGATGCTCTATGGCCACTTCCTCCGCCGCGCAGAACTGCGCGAATGGCGGGCGCGAGGCAGCGCAATACAGACTCCGCCGGGCTTGAAACCCGCCACCAGACCCTTCGATATCTTCATCAGCATCAAGCGGGTCGAATGGGACACGCTGATGTTTTTCTACGGGGTCATTCTGTGCGTCGGCGGACTGGGCGCACTCGGATATCTGGCCGTGCTGTCGAACACGAGCTATGCCGCCCTCGGGCCGAGCGTGACCAACATTCTGGTCGGCATCGCATCGGCGGTGGTGGACAACATCCCCATCATGTTTGCCGTACTGAGCATCGCGCCCGAGATGTCACAGGGGCAATGGTTGCTCGTGACAATGACGGCCGGAGTGGGCGGCTCGCTGCTGTCGATCGGTTCCGCCGCCGGTGTTGCGCTCATGGGTCAGGCACGCGGCATCTACACATTTTTCGCGCACCTGAAATGGGCATGGGCAATAGCACTCGGCTATGCAGCATCCATCTGGGCGCACTTTCTGATCAACGCGCGCCTCTTTTGAGCAATTTCCCGCGTCAGAACTGGTAGCCGACGGTGAGCCCGTAGGTCCGCGGCGGCATGTACGTCACGCCGATGACGCGGGCCGTGGCGAGCTGGAACGTGCTCGAGGCGACCTCCTCGTCGGACAGGTTCTTGCCCCACAGCTCGGCGCTCCAACGGCCGTCGCCGGAGACATATCGAAGCTGCGCGTCGAAGATCGTGTAGGCCTCCTGGCCCTCCAGCAGGCGCGCGAACTCGGTGAAATACACATCGTCCTTGTACGAGACATCGCCCATCAGCGTCAGCGTACCCTCCCCCAGGCTGAAATCGTATTCGCCGTGAACAGTCCCCGCCCAGTCCGGTGAGTTGCGCGTCGGGTTGCCGGCGAGCTGCACGTCCGGTACGCCGCTCGGCGGCACGAAGTCCGTCGCCGGATCTCCGGCCGGCGCGCCGCCGGATACGTTGCGTGGATCGAGCGGATCCTTGGTCAGGAAATCGTCGTAGCGCGAGTGCAGGTAGGAGACGGCGGCGCTGAACCGGAAGTT
>DATBVX010000160.1:0-4236 GCA_036515135.1 Steroidobacteraceae bacterium | reverse complement strand
GAGCCCGAGGTCAGCTTGGCCGTCACCGGTCCGGGCTATTACGTGATCCCGAGCGCCGCCTATCGCTACACGCAGTATGAGCTTGGGAGCGTGCCGGCCGCCGGTGAGACTTCACCGTCACGCGCAGCGCCGATCTCGAGTCTCGACGCGGGCATGATCTTCGAGCGGCCTTTCGGCGACGAGAGTCAGCGCCTGCTGACCGTGGAGCCGCGACTGCTTTACCTTTACGTGCCGTTTCGCAATCAGGATGATCTGCCGGTGTTCGACACGGCGCTTCCCGATCTCAACCTGGTGCAGCTCTTCCGGCGCAATCGCTACGTGGGAGCGGATCGCCTGGGCGACAGTAACCAGTTGAGCGCAGGTGTCTCCGTCCGATTGCTCGATACCGGCAGCGGACAACAGTTCCTGAGCGCCACGCTGGGCCAGACACGGTATTTCGACAGCCCGCGCGTAACCTTGCCCGGAGAAGGCGCCGGCACGCGTCAGAATTCGAACATCATCGCCGAACTCGACCTCACGGCCTATCAGAACTGGAACGTCAGCCTCGGGCTGGAATGGGATCCTGATGCCACACGCAGCGAAAAGGGCAAATTCAGCGTGCAATACCGTCCGGCGTCCGAGTCGGTGATCAACATCGGCTATCGATACCAACGTGACCAGATCGAGCAGGTCGACGCCAGTGTCGCCTGGCCAGTCTCGCGGCGCTGGAACCTGTACGCGGGTGCCGTGTACTCGCTGCGCGAGGAGAGTCTGATCGAGGAGTTCGCCGGACTTGAATACGCCAGTTGCTGCTGGAGGCTGAGGATGGTGCAGCGGCAGTACGTCAGCAGTCGCACGGGTGAGCGCGATAGCTCGATCGCCCTGCAGCTGGAACTCAGCGGTCTGAGCAGTGTCGGAGTGCCCGCGGATGCTTTCCTCGAACAGGCGATTCGTGGATACTCCCGCCCCCGTCCAAAACGCTGACTTCATAAAGCCGTATGCCCAAGCGAATCAAGTCCTTGTGTGCGCTGTTGCTTCTGGCCGCCGCAGTGCAGGCTCATGCTCAGACGCGCGAGTTGGCCACCAGCGGAGTGCTGCTCGATCGCATCGCGGCGATCGTCAACGACGGTGTGGTTCTCAAGAGCGAGCTCGACGAGCAGGTCGGACTCATCACGCGCCGGCTCGCAGAGCAGCGGACCGAGCTCCCGCCCGCAAACGTCCTGCGCCAGCAGATCCTCGAGCGACTGGTCATTCAGGAAGTGCAGCTGCAACGCGCTGACCGTGCCGGCATCAAGGTCTCCGACGAGATGCTCAACAACGCCCTCAAGGACGTCGCCGAAAAGAACGGGATGACGCTCGATCAGCTGCCGCGAGCACTCGAGGCGCAGGGCATCAATTACGCGGCTTATCGTGACTCGCTCCGCAAGGAGATGACGATCACGCTCCTCAGGCAGCGTGATGTCCTGGCGCGCATCATCGTCACACCACGCGAGATCGATCAGTTCCTCGAGCAGCAACAGGGTTCGGCCGCCGAGAACCTGGATTACAACGTCTCGCACATTCTGTTGTCGCTGCCCGAGGCGGCCCCGCCGGGACAGCTCGAGGAAGTGACCGCGCGCGCAGAGGACGTCGTGCGGCGCGCACGCGAGGGCGAGGATTTCGCACAACTCGCGGTGACCTATTCGAACAGCCAGACGGCGCTCGAGGGCGGACAACTCGGCTGGCGCAAGGGCACACAGTTGCCGAGCTTCATCGCCGATCTCGTTGGGACCATGGAGCCCGGTCAGGTCAGCGATCCGGTGCGTACGCCGAGCGGCTTTCACATCATCCGCCTCAACGAGACCCGCGGCGCGGAACAGCAAGTGATGGTCAACCAGGTCCATGCGCGCCACATTCTGATGACCACCAACGAGCTTCAGGACGACGAAACCGTGCGGCAGAAACTCAACACCTTGCGCCAGCGAATCCTTGGCGGCGAGGATTTCGCAGGCCTGGCGGCGACCACCTCCGAGGATGCGCAGTCTGCCACCGAGGGTGGTGACCTCGGCTGGCAGGGACCGGGGACGTTCGTGCCGGAATTCGAACAGGTCCTTGACAGCCTTCCGGAGGGCGAGATCAGCGCGCCGTTTCAGACCAAGTACGGCTGGCACATCGTGCAGCTGCTGGGCCGGCGCGTTCATGACAGCACCGATGAAGTGCGCCGCCAGCGCGCCTTCGCGGCGCTGCGCGAGAGCAAGGCGGACGAGGAAACGGAGCTGTGGCTGCGCCGCCTGCGCGACGAATCGTTCATCGAATACAAGATGTGACTGCGCCCAAGGTATCGCTGCCGCGGATCATCGTGACCTCGGGCGAACCCGCCGGCATCGGGCCTGATCTCTGTCTCAAGCTCGTCGAGCGCGACTGGCAGTGCCAACTGGTCGTCGCTGGTGACCCGGCACTTTTCTCCAGCCGTGCGCGATTGCTCGGTGTCGAGCTCAAGATCGAGGCACACAGCCCGGCGAATCCACCGGTCGCGCACCGCGCAGGCACACTGCGTATCGCGTCCGAGCACCTGGCGCAGCCGTGTGAACCCGGACACCTCAACTCCGCCAATGCCCGCTACGTGCTCAAGCTCATCGATCGGGCTATCGATGGCTGCCAGCACGACGAGTTCGACGCCATGGTGACGGCACCCGTGCAGAAGAGCGTAATCAATGATGCGGGGATTCCGTTCACCGGACATACGGAATATCTCGCGCAGCGCACCGCTGCCGGGCTGCCCGTGATGATGCTGGTCGCGGGGCAACTGCGCGTGGCGCTGGCAACGACACATCTGCCACTCTCGCGAGTCAGTGGATCACTGAGCATCGACGGGCTGGTGAAAGTCATGACCGTTCTGGACGCGGAGCTGCGCCGGCGCTTCGCCTTGAACCGCCCGCGCATCCTGGTGTGCGGGCTGAATCCACACGCCGGAGAGTTCGGCCATCTCGGTCGCGAGGAGCTCGACGTCATCGGTCCGGCCGTTGCAATTGCGCGGCAGAAGGGCATCGATGCTTCGGGTCCTGTGCCGGCCGACACCGCGTTCACGCCGCCATCGCTCGCGGCCGCCGACGTCGTGCTCGCCATGTATCACGACCAGGGCCTGCCGGTGCTCAAGTTCGCCGGGTTCGGCGCCGCTGTGAACGTCACCCTCGGACTGCCGCTCATCCGCACCTCCGTCGATCACGGCACGGCGCTTTCGCTTGCCGGTTCGGGGCGAGCCGACGCCGGCAGTCTCATCGCGGCCGTCGAGCAGGCAATCGCCCTCGCCAGAACCACGGCCCGCTGACGGCAATGAATCGCGCTCGCAAGCGCTTCGGCCAGCACTTCCTCCACGATCCCCAGGTGATCGCGCGAATCGTCGCGGCCATCGACCCGCGCCCGGGCGAACACCTGGTGGAGATCGGGCCTGGTCGCGGCGCACTGACGGCCCACCTGGTGGAGCGCGTTGGCAAGCTCGATGCGGTCGAGATCGATCGTGACCTGGCGCGAGAGCTGGCTGCAAGGTTCGGAAATGCCCTGACGATCGAGGCGCGGGACGTGCTGGACGTCGACTTCGCACGGTTGCAGGGGGGCGGCCCGCGGCTCCGCGTCGTCGGCAACCTTCCTTACAACATCTCGACTCCTCTGCTCTTTCACCTTCTCGGGCAGCGCGCCGCGATCGCGGACATGCATTTCATGCTGCAAAAGGAAGTCGTCGATCGCATGGTCGCGCCGCCGGGTTCCAAGGTTTACGGCCGGCTCACCGTGATGCTGGCGCCATGGGTGAGGATCGAGCGCCTGTTCATGGTGGGTGCTGGCGCCTTCAGTCCACAGCCTAAGGTCGCCTCGGCGTTCGTCAGGCTGGTGCCCCTCCGGCAAGCCGCGTTCGATATCGGCTCCGCACCGCATTTCGAGCGGGTCGTGCGCGCCGCCTTTTCCCAGCGTCGCAAGACTCTGCGCAATTCGCTCCGGGGCGTTCTCGACCCGGCGATCTTCGAGCGGTTGGGCATCGACGCCGGCGACCGCCCCGAACAGCTTGCACCGGCGCAGTTCGGAGAGCTGGCGCGCGCTTGCCGGGTAGACTCGCCGCCGACCCCGCTATAATCGGGTCCTTACCGCTGCCGGAGACGATTATGTCCGGATACCAGAAAATCCTGCTGGTGATCGATCTCACCGAGGATAGCGATCTCGTGGGCGAGCGGGCCAGGGCGATCGCGGCATGCTACCACTCGCGCATTCAGCTGCTGCATGTGGTCG
>DATBVX010000159.1:0-9512 GCA_036515135.1 Steroidobacteraceae bacterium | reverse complement strand
CCTGCGCGTGCACGAGCCTCTCGGCGAGCGACGGATCGCTGCCGATGCTTTGCCGCTGGCGGTCGGTGGTGAAGGTACGGCGCTCAGCGTACCCGGCATCACCTCGCAGACCGTCGTTGCATGGCTTGGAACCGATGATGTCGGTCTGTCCGTCGAAGCGGATTCAGCGCAAGCGGATGCGATTCGGCTCAACGGGCGCGCCGTGAAGGAGCGCGCGCGTCTGTCGCATGGTGACGTCCTTGGCATTGGTGAGGCTCGCATCTTCGTCGACTGCGACGATCGTGAAGCCCGCCTGACGGTGGTGCATCGCGAAGGCAACGAAACGGCTCCTCCCATCGGCGTTCCGATTGCGCTGGACCAGGAGCACGACATCGGTCCCGAAGTGCAGACGGTGCAGCGCGTCGCTTTCAAGCCTGTGATTGCCACTCGCCTGGCACGTCGCAACGGGTTGCACCCCGGCCGCTGGGTGATTGCCAGCGCAATCGTCGTCCTCGCGGCCGCTTTGTATTTCATGTCGACGTCGCGCTCGGTGCAGGTGCTCGTGGAACCCGCGACGGCGGACATCGATTTTCTGGGCACGTGGCTCGACATCGGCGTCGCCGATCAATTCCTTTTACGCCCCGGCTCTTACACGCTCGTGGCGGAGAATCCAGGCTTCGAACCCGTGCAGTTGCCCGTTAGCGTCACCACCGAATCCAACCAGCAGGTGCGTGTCACGCTCAAGAAACTGCCGGGACGGGTGCGGGTCGATACCGGCGGCGTGGTGGCAACGTTGACAGTCGACGGGAAACTGATGGGGCCCGTGCCGGACGAATACGAGATGGCGGCCGGGACGCGCGAGGTCGCATTGCAGGCGCCGCGCCATCTGGATTTTTTCCAGCGCCTCGAAGTCAAGGGCGGCGGCGAGTCACAGCAGTACCGGCCCCAGCTCATCCCTGCGTTCAGCCCGGTCACCGTCGAATCGAAGCCCGCCGGCGCGCGCGTGGCAATCGATGGTCGCGACATCGGCGCGACACCACTCACCACAGAGCTCGACGCTGGGACCTATGTGTTGAGCCTGGCAGCAAGCGGTTTTCGCCGCTGGGAAGGCGCCATCCAGGTCCAGGCCAATGCGCCGCAGAAGATCGGGCCGGTGGAACTGGGACTGCCCGACGGCCGCATCGGCGTGCGCACGACACCTGGCCAGGCGGATGTGGCCATCGCCGGCCGCTACCGCGGGCGCACGCCACTCGACATCGAGCTCTCCCCGGGCGTCGACTACGAGATCCACATCACTCGCGCCGGTTACGAACCATTGCGACGCGTGCTGCGTGTTCAGCCCGGTGACCGAGTCGCGCTGAACGTCAGCTTGAAGCCGATCCTGGGCGAAGTGACAGTGAGGGGTGAACCGGCGGATGCGCGGCTCTTCGTCGACGGCGAGCCGCTGGGCGCGGCGAATCGGACACTGTCACTCCCTTCCGCGGAACTGACGCTGGAGGTCCGGCGCGAGGGGTTTCAGAGCTTCTCCACCAAGATCACCCCGCAGCCGGGGGTCCCCCGAGTCGTCGAGTTTCGCTTGCTCACGCCGGAGCAGGCGCGCGCCGCGCGCGTACCCGCGACGATCCGGACGCGCTCCGGACTCGACTTGAAGCTCGTTACGCCCGGCACATTCACCATGGGGAGCCCGCGCCGCGAACCCGGCCGCCGCGCCAACGAGACCGAGCGCGTCGTGAGCCTCAAGCGACCGTTCTACATCGGCGTCACCGAAGTGACGAACGCCGCTTACCGGCAGTTTCAGCCCGAGCATCTGTCAGGGATCGTGCGCGATCGTTCGCTCGATCAGGAAAGTCACCCGGTGGTCAACGTCACCTGGCAGCAAGCGGTTGAGTACTGCAATTGGCTGAGCGCACAGGAGGGTCTCCCGCCGGCATACGTGCAGCAGGGTGACCAACTCGTACCGGCTACACCGGCCACAATCGGCTATCGCCTGCCGACGGAAGCGGAATGGGAATGGTCGGCGCGATACGAAGGTGGCCAGGCCACGCGCCGATATCCTTGGGGAAGCTCGCTGCCGATCGCGCCGAAGTCCGGAAACTTCGCGGACCGTGCGGGTCTCGCGGTGCTGGAAACAGCCCTCACCGACTACGAAGATGGAGCTGCGACCACCGCGCCGGTTGGGCGCTTTACCCCCAATGCGCTGGGTTTGTTCGATTTCGGCGGAAACGTTACCGAATGGGTGCAGGATTTCTACACAGTCAACACGGAGATCGGCGTGCAATCGAGTAATGACCCCACCGGCCCGGCCACCGGCACCCGGCATGTGGTGCGCGGCTCGAGCTGGAGGACGGCGAGCGTGGCGGAACTTCGCCTCGCCTGGCGGGACTATGCCGATGGCAAGGCGCAGCATATTGGATTGCGGATCGCCCGGTACGCCGAATGAGCGCAGTGATGCAAGGCAGGAGAACTATGATGACTCGCATGCGAACGACGCTGACCCTGCTGGCTCTCGTCGCGGTATCCCAGTCTGCACCGCTGCAGGCGGGTGATCCGGGTGACGAAGCGCAGCCGGTAGCCGCGAAGCCGGCAACCGGACCCAAACAAGAATCGACCGCGGAATCGTCGACAGAGTCCAACGCTGCTCCCGAGCAGGCGGCGCCACCCGCGCAGGCTGCGGCCGCCAAGGATGCTTCGAGCGAGGCGACGGACGAAGCGGAGCAGCCGGGACGTTTCATCCCGACGCAGAAAACGACCGCCGATAACAGCGCAACGTTTCCGGTGGACATCTGAGGACACATGAAGAGCCGCTACCCCAGAGAATTCCTGTTCAGCGTCTTCTCGCTGATCATCTCGATCATCGTCGTGCACGCGGTGTATGTCACGGTCGTGCGGCCGCGCGCCCTCACGATGCAGCAGGAGCAGAACGCGAAGGCCGGCAAGGATCCGAACTATGTCGCGGAACGGTCCTTCTACATCGTCGTCAAGGACTATGAGCAGGAGAGCTGCTTCGTCCTGATGCTCTGGGCGCTGGCGATCCTCGGCTACAAGGCGGTCGATACGGCGCGCGAGCGCCGGCTGCTCGATGCGGATCTCCTGCACGTACCCGAGGGAATGCGCATCCTGCCGCAGGATACGCGCGAATACTCCAGGCAGGCCGAGCAACTGCCTCCCGAGCAGCGCTCACTGCTATTGCCGCGTGCGTTGCAGGCCGCGCTCAGCCGCTTCGGGGCAACACAGAACGTGCAGGATGTCTCCACGGCTGCGCACGGGGTCTGCCAGGCGGAAGCGGAGCGACTGGAATCGGAGATGTCCATGTTGCGCTACATCGCCTGGGCGATCCCCGCGATCGGTTTCATCGGCACGGTCCGCGGAATCGGTGATGCGCTTGGCGCTGCGCACAAGGCTGTGAGCGGCGACATCTCGGGCGTGACCGAGGGTCTCGGCGTGGCATTCAACTCGACGCTGATCGCGCTGCTCATCAGCATTTTCCTGATGTTCCTGCTGCACCAGTTGCAGCTCGCGCAGGAGCGGCTGGTGCTCGATACGGAAACCTACCTCGATCAGCGACTGATCCGGCACATGCAGGCGGCATAGGACCCGATGTGAGCACGGCGGCCATCGATCTGAACGACACGGGCATTGCCATCGCGTGCGATGGTGCACTGCTGGCGTCGAGCCCGGGTTACGCGCTGCTCGGACGCGAGCCGGTGCTGGTCGGCGAAGCCGCGAAACGGGCCTCGCGGCTCGAGCCACTCAACGCCGTCAACCGGTTCTGGCACGAGCTCGACGAAAAGCCACTCGCCATGCTCGCCGCGGCGGGCCGCTCGAACGCCGATCTCGCATATCTGCACCTGCTGCAGATTCGCGACCTGCTGCGGGAGCGGGCGGACGCCGTCGTGTGCGCGGTTCCGGCGGCGCTGGGCGGTCGCGAGCTCGCGCTCATTCTGAGCATGGCGCGCGAGTGCGGTCTGCCGCTGATCGGCTTCATTGACGCAGCCGTTGCAGCTGCCGCGGCATGGTCTGGAAGCGGCCGCTTCCTGTACGTGGATCTGCACCTCCACCGGTCGATCATCACCGCCGTCGAGGCGGGGGAAGTGCTACGCCGCGAGCGGGTCGAGAGCGCGCCACGCGCCGGTCTCGCCGCGCTTTGCGACGGGTGGATGCGCCTGATCTCCCGCAACTTCGTGCGGCAGACGCGTTTCGACCCGCTGCACCAGGCCGCAACGGAGCAGGAACTGTTCGATGTGTTGCCCGCATGGCTCGATCAGCTCATCGATGACGCGGCGATCGACGCTCAGATGCATTTCGGGGCCGAGACTTTTCGGGTGCCGCTGACGCGGGAAGAGGTCGCGCTCGAGGCCGAGCATGCTTACGGTGAGATCCTGCTGTGCGTGCACAGGCTGCGCCGCTCAGGAGTTGCGACGACGCTCGCGTTGAGTCACGCGGCTGGTCGATTGCCCGGTCTGCGTGAGCGCTTGGCCGAGTTCAGCGACTGTGAGCTCGTGAGGTGTCCCCCGGGAGCCGCCGCGCTTGCCGCGCTCGCACACGGGTCGCTGTGGACCGCCGCACCCGACAGCGCAACGTTGCTGGCCGCCGCCACCCGCCTCGATGCCGCAGCGGCCGAACCCCTGATTCCGGCTGTCCTGCGGCCAGCCGCCCAGGCCGAACCGGCCGATGCGCCGAGTCACGTCTTGTATCGCGGCCAGGCGATTCCGCTCAACACGACGCCACTGGTGGTCGGACTTGCGCCGGGTGGAGCCAGGCGCTGCCTGCAGGTTGCCGGTGCGTCGGCCGGGATCTCGCGCCTGCATTGCTCGTTGTTGCGCACTCCGCAGGGAGCCTTGGTCATCGACCACAGCCGTTACGGCACCTGGCTCAACGATGAACATGTCCCCGGTCGTGCGGCGCTGCGCGCGGGTGATCGCCTGCGCTTGGGAAGCCCCGGCGTGACGCTCGAACTGATCGCGATCGGATAAGTACGAGGACACGATGGCGCGTCGCCGCGAAGCCCAGGTTTTCAGCATGTCGTTCCTCGACTGCATCTGCTGTGGATTCGGCGCGGTGGTGCTGTTCTATACCGTCATCAGCGCGCAGTCCGGAGTGGAGCGCGTGCGCCGCAATGAGGATGTCGCGGCCGAAGCCATGCGGCTCGAGGACGAAGTGCTCGATGGATACAAGAATCTCGTGGTGTTGCGCAACACGCTCGAGAAAACCACGACCGAACGGGTGAGCACGTCGGGCCGCAGCCTCAGGGTCCTCGAGGAGATCGAGCGACTGAAGGTCGAGCTGGCGAGTTACTCGGGAGACAGCCTCGCGCGGCGCGAGCACATCAATCGACTCAAGGCGGAGATCAAGTCCCTCGAGGAGGGTACCCGCCGGCTGTCCGCGGGTGCGACCACCAAGGGAGAAGAGGGAGACCGGCTGCGCAGCTTCCGGGGCACGGGCGTTCGTCAATACCTGACTGGCATCAGGGTCAACGGCGAGCGCATCCTGATCCTGGTCGATGCCTCGGCGAGCATGCTGGACGAGACGCTGGTGAATATCCTGCGCATGCGCAACATGTCGACGGCGCAGAAGATGCTGGCACCGAAGTGGCAGCGCACCGTGGCGTCGGTGGACTGGCTGACGACGCAGATTCCGCCGACGAGCCTGTTCCAGATTTACGCATTCAATACACTGCCGCGCGCCGCTGTCGAGGGTACCGAGGGCCAGTGGCTCAAGGGCAGTGATCCGCGAGCACTCAACAACGCTGTTCAGGCGCTGCGCAGGACTGCGCCCACTGATGGTACCAGCCTGATCAATGCCTTCAACGTCGCGCGGCAACTGACGCCGGCGCCCGATCAGATCATTCTCATCACGGACGGCCTGCCGACGCAGGGCGCCACGCCTCCGGCGTTGCGCAAGGCCGTCGATGCCGAACAGCGCGCGAAACTGTTTGACCAGGCGTTGCAGGCTCTGCCCGCCAACCTGCCCGTCAGCGTGCTCCTGATGCCAATGGAAGGTGACGTTCCCGCACCCAGCCGTTACTGGCGGCTGGCGCGCAGCACCGGTGGCGTCTTCATGATGCCGGCGAGGGACTGGCCATGAGACGTGCGCGTCGCGACATCGAGACCTTCAGCCTGTCCTTTCTCGACTGCATCTGTTGCGGCTTTGGCGCCATCATCCTGCTGCTGGTGCTGGTCGAGATCGGCGAACCGGTGGTCATCGAGCGCGACAGGGAGGACCTGCAGGGCACGGTCCTGCGTTTGCAGGAAGAGCTGCACGCGCTGCGGGGTGAGACGACCGTGCTCAACCGGGAGCTCAGAGGTCGCATCGAGCAGTTGTCGAGTGAGCGCAGCAAACTCGCCCGACTGCAGGGGGACCTGACGTCGATTCACGGTGAATATGCGGCGAGCCGCGGCGACTCCGCGGTCGCGAATGTGATGGAGACGGAACTGGTCGCAGCGTACCAGAAGCTTACTGAAGAAATGGAGCGGTTGATGAAGACGAGCTACCGCCGGCCGAAGAGCGATACGGTCGGCGGCATTCCCGTTGACAGTGAGTACATCATTTTCGTCGTGGATACTTCCGGCAGCATGCAGGAATACAACTGGCGCGCGGCGCGCCAGATGCTGAGCGAGATCCTCGACATGTATCCGCGGGTCAAAGGCATCCAGATCATGGACGATGAGGGCGCGTACATGTTCGATGGTTACCGGGGCCAATGGATTGCCGATACGCCCGCACGGCGCAAGGCGATCCTGGATCGCTTTACCAACTGGACGTCGTTCAGCAACTCGAGCCCGGTGGAAGGCATCCTGGCGGCGATCCGCAGCTTCTGGTCGGCGGACAAGAAAATCAGCATCTATCTTTTCGGCGACGACTACACCGGCGAGTCGATCCAGGCGGCGCTCGATGCCGTCGATCGCGCCAACCGCGTGGCGGGCGGCGAGCGACGCGTGCGCATCCACGCGATCGGATTTGCGATGCCCTCGCGTGTGCCCCAGTTCGGCAACCAGCGCTTCTCGGCGCTCATGCGTGCCATGTGCGAACGCAACGGCGGTACGTTCGTGGGATTGCACGAGCAGGGAAAAACATGAACGCCAGGACACGTGTCGCAAGAGACCTGGTTGCGGCGACGCTGCTCGCGGGGCTCGCAGGTTGCGGTGGTGTGCATGTGGCTGCCGAATCGGAGGTACCCACGCCGCTGATCGATCCGCTGCCCTTGACCGTAGGCATTCACTACACCGAAGCCTTCAGCAAGTACGCTCATGCCGAGGAACGGTGGGGCGTCGACTGGAATGCCGAGTTGGGGCCCTACCACGTACGCATGGCCGATCGGCTGTTTGCGGCGGCCTTCCGCGAGATCATCCCGGTCAAGGACCTCACCGGCCTGCCGTCAAGTCCGCCATACGTGGCGATCATCGAGCCACGCATCGAGCAGTACTCGTTCATCACACCGAAGGATACCGGCGCGGACTATTACGCCGTGACGATCAAGTACCGGCTCGACATACTCGCACCCAATGGTTCGCCCGCAGACTCATTGACGTTCACCGGCTACGGTAGTTTCAAGTCGGGGGGAATGACGAGCACCGCACCGATGGTGTTGGCGACCAAGGCCGCGATGCGCGATGCGGCGGCAAAGTTCCTGGTGCAGTTTCCTGAGCAGCAGGTCACGCGAAAGCTCCTGGCGGGAACGCCCCTGCTCGAGACCACTGCACCGGCAGTCGTGACCGAAGCTGCGCCGGCGGCTGTGGTGACGGACGATGTGGTGATCGAGATGGTGCCGATCATCGATTCCGCCCCGCAACCGGCACCGGCCGCACCCGTCGAGCCAGCTCCCGGCCCAACGCAGGCACTGCCCGCGCCACCTCAGGACTCGTCCAAGAGCCAGTTTCAGCTGCGCACGTAGATGACCTGGCGATGCCGAACGCCGGTGGTCGCGACCGGCTCGCCAGCGATGAAACGCGGCCGGTAGCGCGAACGCCGGATTGACGCCACCGTCGCTTTGCCGGTGGCCTCGGTGACATCCTGCGCCACGATCGTCACATTCTTGGCGCGGCCCTCGGGTGTCACGGTCAGCTCCACCTCGACGAAGTGCTCGGCGTACTCTTCGGGATCCACCGTGGGATTGCGCCTCGCGCTCGAAGGGGGCCGGTAGATGAGCTGGGCCGGCGAACCGAGGACCGCCGTACCCGCGGCCCCGGGCACGCTCAGTGCCATCCACGCCTCCCGATATTCGCGCATCGCCTCGCGCGTCCGGCCCGCAATCATGTACCAGTCGCCGAGATCGACCAGCGTATCGCCGCGCAGGGCGACAGCTTCGTCGGGGTGAGCATCCAGTGCCTTGAGGGCGAGCTCCAGGGCGTCCTCGCCCGCACTGTTGAGGACCGTCGTCGTCGCAGTCGATCCCGGCGTCGGCCCGCTGTAAACCGCCGCGCTTCCCTGTGGGCTGGGGACAGGCTCGTCCTGTTCAACCTGCCCGGGGCCATGCAGGTACTCCATGCGATACATGCGCGCGATGCCGCGCAAGGGCGCGACCATGCGCAGATCGTCCTTGCCGCCCGCCTGCCGGGCGATGTCGAGCGCGCGGGCGTACGCCTGCCGCGCGGACACGTATTGCCCCGCCTTCTCGAGCCAGTTCGCGCTGTGCTCGAGCGCCGGTAGCAGCCGGGGATCGTTCTTGCCATACGCCGCCTCCGCCAGGCGCACCGCATATTGTTGCTCGCGCTCCGCATCCGAGAACTGGCCGAGCGCCACGTAGCTCGCGACGAGCGGCTCCACGAGCTCGAGCTGCTGCGGATTGAACAGGCCATCCAGCTTGCGGCTCACGTCGACGGCACGGCGCAGGGAGCGAGCGGAGGCGTCGTAGTCGCCCGCCGCTGCGTAGGCCACACCAAGGCCGAGCAGCGCCTGGATGATGCCGCGTGAAAAACCGCCCTCGCGCGTTTCGACGATCTTGAGGGCGCGCTGATACTGGAGCGCGGCGCCGCTGAAGTCGGCGAGCCGGTCCTTGGTCGTGCCGAGGTTGATGAGTGGCGTCGCCAGCTCGAGCGCGTCCTTACCAAATCTCTGTTCGGTGATGTCCACCACCTGCTGTGCGGCGGGTAAGGCATCGGCGAAGCGCCGCGCAGCGAAATGCTCGCGAAACGCGCGGTAGGCGGCGGCGCGATCGCCACCGTAATCGACCGCGGGTGCGAGCGGCGCGCTGGCTTCCGTCGCGACAGCGGGCGCGTCATCGGGCGCGGCAGTGGCCGGCGTTTCGGAATCCGGTGGAGCCGCCGGCGGCTGTGCGGCGGCGTGGGTCGCGGGAGCGATCGCGGCAAGCAGCGCGAAAGCCGCCGATACGCACCATCGGGTCGACATGCGTACGACTACGGCTTCTGGAACAGGTAGTGCGACACCAGCCATTCGCGCCCTCCGCGATAGCCCCAGGTTTCGGCGCCGGCCAAGAAGTACACGCACCAGTATACTCACCCTCTGCGCGCCGGATCCGCGCCATCGGCGGGCGAATTGGACACCGCCGTGATGCGGGAGTTCGTGAAATGCAGGCC
>DATBVX010000158.1:0-16195 GCA_036515135.1 Steroidobacteraceae bacterium | reverse complement strand
CTGCTCGACAAGCCGTTCGGATTGAGCTCGAACGCCGCCCTGCAACGGGTCAAGAGGGCATTCCGGGCGGAGAAGGCGGGCCATACGGGCAGTCTCGATCCGCTGGCCAGCGGCATGCTGCCGATCTGCATGGGCGAGGCGACCAAACTCTCGAGCGTGTTGCTCGATGCTCACAAGGGGTACCGCTTTACCGTCAGGCTCGGCGTGCGCACGACCACCGGCGACCTGGAAGGGGACGTGGCGGAGCGCTGCGCCGTTCCGGACCTGAGCCCGATCGCGGTGAATGCGGTGCTGGCGGGGTTTCTCGGCCGTCGAGAACAGCTTCCGCCGATGCATTCCGCGCTCAAGCATCACGGCAAGCCGTTGTACACATTCGCGCGGCGCGGCGTGCAAGTGGAGCGCAGCGCGCGCGAAATCGAGATCACGTCGCTTGAGTTCGAAATGCTCGATCCTGATTCGATCACTCTGCGTGTCCGTTGCTCGAAGGGCACCTACGTGCGCAGTCTCGCGGAAGACATCGCAGCGGCGCTGGGAACGTGCGGGCACGTGAGCGAGCTGCGTCGCCTGGGCGTCGATCCGTTCATGAGTGAGCCGATGGTCGAGCTCGGTCGGCTCGAACAGACGGCTGCCGATGATCGCGCGCGGCTGGCAGAGTGGCTGTTGCCGGCAGACCGCGCGGTATCGGAATGGCCGTGCGTCGAACTGACGGCCGATCTCGCCGCGCGACTTCTCAATGGTCAAAACGTCGCGCTGACACAGACGCGGGCCAGACCCGGCGCCGTGCGCATATACGGGCCGGATTGCGGTTTTCTCGGTCTCGGAGTGGTGGACGCCGAGCTGAAACTCAGGCCGCGTCGACTGATCGCAGCGTCCTCTCGGCTTGTGGCACTTTCGGCCAGCGGGTAGAATGCGCGCCTTCGTAAAAGGGGCATAGAGAAAAAGCTTTAGGAATCATCTCCAATGTCATTGAATAGTCAGCAAAAAGGCGGCGTCGTCGCTCAATACCGCAGGGGACCCGCAGATACCGGTTCGCCAGAGGTTCAGATCGCACTGCTGTGCGAGCGGATCAACGGATTGAGCGAGCACTTCACCACTCACAAGCGTGACCACGCTTCCCGCCGTGGCCTGCTCAAGATGGTCAATCAGCGCCGCAAGCTTCTCGACTACCTCAAGGTCAAGTTCCCCGACAAGTACCAGGCCCTCGTCGAACGGCTCGGCCTGCGGCGCTGAATGCGGCGCGCCGGCAACACCGGTGGCGTACGTCCAATGATTCCCCGCCCAATTCAACGGCAAGGCAGGCAGCGTGAGCGCAGCTAAGAAGACTTTTGTGTACGGTGACCACAGCGTCACGATCGAAACCGGTGAACTCGCGCGTCAAGCAGACGCAGCGGTGCTGGTCAGCGTGGCGGATACCGTGGTGCTCGTCACCGCTGTAGGCCAGAAGACGGCGATCGAAGGCCGCGACTTTTTCCCGCTCACGGTCAACTACCAGGAACGAACCTATGCCGCCGGGCGCATTCCGGGTGGGTTCTTCAAGCGTGAGGGACGCCCCAGCGAGAAAGAGACGCTCACGTCGCGATTGATCGATCGTCCCATCCGGCCGCTATTCCCCGACGGTTTCAACAACGAGGTCCAGGTCGTCGCCACGGTGTTGTCGCTCAACCCCGAGGTCGATTCGGACATTCCCGCGATGTTGGGCGCATCCGCAGCGCTGGCGCTGAGCGGCATGCCCTTCAACGGACCCATCGGTGCAGCCAGGGTGGGCTACAAGGACGGCAAGTACCTTCTGAATCCGCCGCGCAGCCAGCTGAAGGAGTCACAGCTCGACCTCGTCGTGGCCGGCACTGCGGAGGCGGTCCTCATGGTCGAATCGCAGGCCTCGGGCTTGTCGGAAGACGCCATGCTCGGCGCCGTGATGTTCGGTCACGAGCAGATGCAGGCGGCCATTCGCGTCATCAACGAGTTGACTCGCGAGGCTGGCAAGGCCAAGTGGCCTTGGCAGCCTCCCGCCGCGGACACCGAACTGCAAAGCGCGGTTGCGCGTCAGGCTGAAACCGCAGTGAGCGAGGCTTACCGCATCAACGAGAAGCAGCAACGCCATGGCCGGATTGCCGAGATCAAGGCACAGGCGGTCGCGGCGCTGACTGCAGGCGACAAGCCGCGCTGGTCTGCCGATATGGTGGGCGATGAGTTCTTCCGGCTCGAGAGCCGCATCGTACGCAACCAAATTCTGTCGGGCGGCAAACGCATCGATGGGCGCGACACGCGCACGGTTCGGCCGATCACCGTCAAGACCGGCGTCCTGCCGCGCACGCACGGCTCGGCGCTGTTTACTCGCGGGGAAACCCAGGCCCTGGTGGTGACGACACTGGGTGTCGGTCGCGATGCGCAGATCATCGACGCGCTGGAGGGCGAGCGCAAAGAGCCCTTCATGCTCCATTACAACTTCCCGCCGTTCAGTGTCGGCGAGACCGGCATGATGGGATCGCCGAAGCGGCGCGAGATCGGTCACGGCAATCTGGCCAAGCGCGGCATCTTCGCGGTCATGCCTGACATGAGCGCATTCCCCTACGTCATTCGTGTCGTATCGGAAATCCTGGAATCGAATGGTTCGAGCTCGATGGCGAGCGTGTGCGGCACCAGCCTGGCGTTGATGGACGCCGGCGTGCCGATCAAGGAGAGCGTCGCGGGCGTCGCCATGGGCCTCGTCAAGGAAGGCGAGCGCTTCCAGGTGCTCACTGACATCCTCGGCGACGAGGATCACCTGGGCGACATGGATTTCAAGGTCGCGGGCACCAAGAGCGGCATTACGGCGCTGCAGATGGATATCAAGATCAATGGCATTACGCGCGAGATCATGCAGGTCGCACTTGCGCAAGCGCGCGAGGCGCGGCTGCACATCCTCGAAAAGATGAACGCCGTCATCAGCACGCCACGCGCCAACATGTCGGAATGGGCGCCGACCATCATCACGATCAAGATCGACCCGGAGAAGATCCGCGACGTCATCGGCAAGGGCGGCTCGGTCATCCGCTCGATCACCGAGGAGACCGGCACCACGATCGACATCGAAAACGACGGCATCGTGCGCATCGCTTCGGTCGACGGTGCATCGGGACGCGAGGCCCAGCGGCGCATCGAGCTGATAACCGCCGATGTCGAAGTCGGACAGGTCTATGAAGGCAAGGTCGCGCGCCTGATGGACTTTGGCGCCTTCGTGACGATCCTTCCGGGCAAGGACGGCCTGGTGCACATCTCGCAGATCTCGGATGAGCGCGTGGAACGCGTGAGCGACAAGCTTAAGGAAGGCGACGTCATCCGCGTCAAGGTGCTCGAAGTGGACCGGCAGGGACGCATCCGCCTGAGCATGCGCAACGTTAATTAGCTTCGAGGCCTTCTCCGCCCGACTTATCCACCTTTACCCACACGCAACGACTCGCATCGTGGGATCTGGCGCTGAAGCACGCGGGATACAGCATCGCAGAATGGATGCAATCAAGCGGGACGGGTAAATGTGGATAAGACGGGCTGGGAAGACCCCGCTACCCGCACAGTGCTCGTGGTGGCCCGCCAGCGGAAGCGTCAGGCGGCTGGCGGTCGCTGCTGTTGGGGCTCGGTGGTGTCGCCTTCGTCGGCTTCGGTGCGTTCGCGACCGCGCCCCGTGGCGTTCATCAGCGCCTTGAAGATTTCGTCCTGCACCGAGCGCCAGCGCGCATAGTTCTTCTGCGCCAGGTTGCTCACCGTTTCGACCGGGTCCACACCGACCATGCTCTTGACGCGGTCGCGCACTTGCTGCTGCTGGCTCATGAAGAGCTTGAGACTCTGTTCGAGGTAGCTGCCGACGAGCCCCTGCATGGCGCCGCCATACGAGCGGATCACCTGCGAAAGGAAATCCTGGCTCATTAGCGGCTCACCCTGGTGTTCCTGCTCCGCGATCACCTGCAACAGGATGCTGCGAGTGATGTCGTGCTGGGTCTTCTTGTCGATGACGACGAACTCCACCTTGTCGAGCACCAGCCGGCGGATGTCCGAGAGCGTGATATAGCGGCTTTCAACCGTGTCGTAAAGGCGGCGGTTCGGATACTTCTTGATGACTCGCGGCTCACTCATCTGGTGTTACCCCCGGCGAGTTGCTCTGCGGGCCGCAGGTCGCGATCGGCCTTAAGCCGTTGGGCAGTCGTCGCAGAACTCGAGGGGCATACAATAATCCATCCGCGGCGTGACCCCAAATCGGCCCGCTCAGACTGCTTCCACCCTGATCTCGCGCAGTCCGGCCATGGGCCCAGGGTTCCAATGTGCGATGGCCCAGGTCATGAGGCCCTGCACGTGTCCGCGGGCCAATTCGGCCGGTGGCTGCTGCCGGAGTTGCACGAGCGCGGTGTGCAGCTGCGCGGTTGCATCCGAACCCGCAACCGGAACCGAGCGGCGCGACTTGGCGAGCTTGCGGCCGTCGGCTTCGACGAGCAACGGCAAGTGCAGATGCCGCGGCAGCGACAGGTCCAGCGCCTTTCGCAACAGAATCTGGCGTGGGGTATTGCTGAGGAGGTCACATCCCCTGACGACTTCCGTGATCCCTTGTTCGCCGTCATCGACCACTACGGCGAGCTGATAGGCATACAGGCCATCCTTTCGGCGGACGACGAAGTCGCCAACCGTCGTTGCGACATTCTGACGGTAAGCGCCCTGTAGCACATCGGTGAATTCAACCTTTCCAGGGGCCGCGCGGAAGCGAAGCGCATGTGGCGCGTCGGCACGCCGGGGACCGGCACGGCAGGTGCCGGGATAAAAGCAATCTTCGTTCTCTTCGGCTGGGTCGGCGGAATGATGGCTCGCGAGTTCCTGGCGAGTGCACGAGCACGGATAGACAAGCCCGGCCTCCGTCAGGCGATCGAGCGCCGACCGATACAGGTCGAGGCGGTCGCTTTGCCGCGTGACCGGTCCATCCCACTCGAAGCCAAAGTGTTCGAGCGTGCGCAGGATCTGGTCGGCGGCGCCGGGGATCATGCGGGGAGCATCGAGATCCTCGATCCTGACGAGCCAGGAGCCGCCGTGCGCACGCGCTTGCAGGTAGCTGCCAGTGGCGGCCAGCAGCGAACCGAGATGCAGAAATCCGCTCGGGGAGGGTGCAAACCGCCCGCGGTAATTTTCAGCGGTAGCGGTCGTCGCGATCGCCGTATTGACGTTCACGCCGTTCGCGGCGCTCCTGCGCTTCGACGCACAGCGTGGCCACGGGTCGCGCCTCGAGGCGCTTGATGCCGATCTCCTCACCGGTCTCGAGACAGTAGCCGTAGCTGCCGTCCTCGATACGCTTGAGCGCTTCATCGATCTTGCGGATCAACTTGCGTTCGCGATCGCGCGTGCGCAGCTCGAGGCTGAACTCGGATTCCTGCGTGGCGCGATCGTTCGGGTCCGGAAAGTTTGCCGCCTCGTCCTTCATGTGCAGCACCGTCCGGTCCACTTCCTCCATCAGATCGCGTTTCCACGCGAGCAGGATCTCGCTGAAGTGCTCGAGCTGCTCCTTGCTCATGTACTGCTCGCCGCGCCTGGGGATGTACGGCTGGACGTTGCGCGGTCCGGCGAGAAGGTTGGTGGACTCGGAGGCGTCGCCCTCCTCGCCGTCGTGTGGTGTCGGCAGAATGAATCGCGCTGGTTGGCGATCAGACAGCGGTATCCAGGACCGCGCCGCGGCCGGTTTCGGTTTGGCGGCTTCGGGCGCTGGGCGCGCTGCGCCGGTCACGTGCTTTTTCGCGGGCGCGGGCTTCTTTGCGGCTTTCGGAGCGATCCGGGGCTTGGCGCGGGCCTTTGGCCTGGCGTGGGCGCTCGCTTTCGACTGAGCTGTCTTGCGCCCAGCGACTTTCTTCGCTTTTGCCTTCGCCGGCGCCTTCTTAGCGCGCATTTCAAGCCTCCGGAACCCAAAAGAGGGGCGCGATTATACCGACGCACTAGTGTCTGTACAGGGGCGCTCCGGTCGCCACTCGCCGACACATCAAACCCGACCTAAGCGGCTGATTTGTGCCCGCTCTGAGTGCTTTTTCCCGCGGTCAGCTAGGGCAGGGGGATGGGTGCGGGGGGCGACCAGCCGGGCTGGCGATGCTCGGCCACGACGGTCGTGTAGATCCCGCCTCGCACGTTGAAACGCGCGCTGAGGCGCATGAATCGCGGCGCGATGGCCTCTACCAGGTGCTGCAGGATCTCGTTGGTCACCGCCTCATGAAACGCGCCGCGGTCCCGGAAGGACCAGATGTAGAGCTTGAGTGACTTGAGCTCGACGCAGCTGGCGTCCGGAACGTACTCGAGCTCGAGCGTGGCAAAATCCGGCTGGCCTGTCAGCGGGCACAGGCAGGTGAACTCCGGGATCGACATCCGGATGGTGTAATCGCGTGCCGGTGACGGATTGGGAAACGTCTCGAGCGTCGTGCTCGGGCGCGCGCGGGTGCCGGGTGCGCTCATCGAAGCAGTAAAACCGTCGAATGGAGGATGTTTTTACTTTACACTACGCCGCCAACCCGAACCACGCCGGGGTCGCAAGCCAAAAGTCACCATGCGGCTTTCCCGAATCAAGCTAGCCGGCTTCAAATCGTTCGTCGATCCCACGTCCATCCACTTCCCCAGCAATCTCACCGGCGTCGTCGGTCCGAACGGCTGCGGCAAGTCGAACATCATCGATGCGGTGCGCTGGGTCATGGGCGAGCTGTCAGCCAAGCACCTGCGCGGCGATTCGATGGCGGACGTCATCTTCAACGGCTCGAGTGCGCGCAAACCGGTCGGCATGGCCTCGATCGAGCTGGTATTCGACAACAGCGACGGTGCGATCGGCGGTCAGTACGCCAACTTCAATGAGGTGTCGCTGAAACGCCTGGTTTCCCGCGACGGCACCTCGGTCTATCTGATCAACGGCGCGCGCTGCCGCCGCAAGGACATCACACAGCTGTTCCTCGGTACGGGGCTCGGATCGCGCAGCTACGCAATCATAGAACAGGGAATGATCTCGCGCCTGATCGAGGCCAAGCCTGATGAGCTGCGCGCCTTCATCGAGGAGGCGGCGGGCATTTCCAAGTACAAGGAGCGCCGGCGCGAGACCGAGAATCGCATGGCGCACACGCGTGAGAACCTCGAGCGGCTGAACGACCTGCGCGAGGAGGTCGACAAGCAGATCCGTCATTTGCAGCGCCAGGCCGCCACGGCACGCCGCTACCAGGCGCTCAAGGACGAGGAACGCAAGCTCAACGCCGAGCTGCTGGCGCTGAAGCTGCGCGACCTGGAGCAGGAAGCGACGGCGCGCGACCAGACGATGCGCGAGCGTGAAACGGCCATGCAGGCCACCCTCGCGGACCTGCGATCGGCCGAAGCATCGATCGAAAAAGCGCGCTCGCGGCAAAGCGAGCAGTCCGAACAGCTGAATGATGTCCAGGCCCGCTACTACCAGCTGGGCGCGGAGGCGGCGCGGATCGAACAATCGATTCAGCACGCGCGCGAGTTACGTCAGCGGCAACGGGCGGATCTCGAACAGTCCGAGCAGGGGCTGCGTGAGCTGCAGGCGCAGCTGACGCGTGACGAGACCCAGGCGAACGAGGTGCTCGAGGCGCTGCGAACTCTGGAGCCCGGGCACGAAGCCGCACGCCAGGATGAAATTGTCTCCGCTCAGGCGCTTGCGGCGGTCGAGCAGTCGATGCAGGAATGGCAATCGCGCTGGGAGCAGTTCAATCGCGAGTTGGGTGAAGCGGGACAGGGGACCGAAGTCGAGCGCGCGCGCATCGAGGAGATCGACAACCGGTTGCGCACGCTCGCGGCCCAGCGGGAACGTATCGATGCGGAGCGCGGTCCGCTGCACGCTAACGAGGCTGCTGGCATGCTCGAATCGCTGGTGGAGCGGGAGCGTGCCGCACGCACGGGATGCGTGCAGCTCGAGCAGCAGTTGCGGGAGTCGCTCGAGTCATTGCAGCAAGCACGGGACGCGGAACGGCGCGCCGCCGCGAATCTGGATGAAGTACGTGCTCAGGGACAGCAGGCGCAGGGAGACTTGCTATCTATCGAAGCCCTGCAGCGTGCCGCGCTCGGCCAGGCGCCCGGGCGCGTGATGGAATGGCTGAGCGCGCGGCAGCTCGGAGACCGACCGCGCCTGGCACAGAAGCTCAAGGTCGGGCCTGGCTGGGAGCGGGCGATCGAGACCGTGCTCGGCTGGTATCTGGAAGCGGTGTGTGTCGATGGGCTCGATGCTGTTGCAGAGGTCGTCGATGGACTGACGGCTGGGCAGGTGAGTTTTTTCAGTCTGGACTCGGTGACTCCACCGGCAACGCCGGCTGCCAGCCTGATGGCGCACGTCGAGGGTCCGGCGGCGCTTGCTTCCCTGCTGGGTGGTGTTTTCGCCGCGGACTCACTCCCCGAAGCGCTTGCGCGCCGCGAGCGATTGCTCCCGGGTGAGTCGATCATCACGCGGGACGGCGTCTGGATCGGACGACATTGGCTGCGCGTCAACCGCGACTCGCGGGCGCACGAGGGTGTGATCGAGCGCGAGCAGGAGATCGCTCGACGCCGGGAAGAGGTTGCGCGCGCCGGCGCGCAGGTCACCCGGCTCGAGGCCCAACTGGCGGATTCGCGCGCCGCTGTCGAGCGCTGCGAGCGACTGCGCGACGAATTGCAGGCACAGGTCAATCGCGCGCTCCACGAAAGTGCCGGGCTGCGAGCACAGCTCGAGTCCGTCCGGGAGCGCGCTGGCGAAGATGCGGCTCGCGTCGAACGCCTGACATCCGACGTCGAGACCGTGATCAGCGAAAGCGCTGAAGTCCAGCAGGCACTGCAGAAGGCGCGCACACGGCTCGAGCAAGCGTCCACGGACCTGCAAGCGCTCGAAGGTCAGCGGCCGACGCTCGAGAGCGAGCGTGAGCAAATGCGCCAGGCGCTGGCGACGGCGCGCGATCGAGCGCAGTCTGATCAGGCACGCGCGCGCGGGGTCGCGGTCCAGCTCGAATCGCGCCGCTCGACGCATGCTTCCACGCTCGCCGCGCTCGAACGCCTGCGAGCACAACTGGCGCAACTGGCGGCGCGACGCGTTGAGCTCGCCGGCCAAATCGAATCTGGCAGCACCCCATTGGCCGAGATGGAGCGCACGCTCGAGGACGCCCTGGGGCGGCGGCTGGATGTCGAGGCCGATTTGCGGGCGGCTCGTGAATCGATGGAAGCGGCAGATGCGCTCCTGCGCGCTCTGGATGAGCGGCACGTGGGCTGTGAGGTGCTGGTCGAGCAGGCGCGCGCCGCCATGGACGAGGCACGCCTCGGAGCGCAGGAGATCCGCGTGCGGCGCGAGTCGATTGCCGAGCAGTTCGCCGCGACGCACTTCGATCTCGTGACGCTGCTGGCGGCGCTAGCGCCCGAAGCCAGCATCGCGGCATGGGAGCAAAGCGTGGCGGAGACCGGCGAGCGCATCGCGCGACTGGGGTCGGTCAATCTCGCAGCCATTGACGAGTTCAGGGAGCAATCGGAGCGAAAGGAGTACCTCGACCGACAGTTCGCTGACCTGACCGAGGCACTCAACACGCTCGAGACCGCGATTCGCAGGATCGATCGCGAGACGCGACAGCGATTCCAGGACACGTTCGACCGCATCAACGGGGGCTTGAAGGAAAAGTTCCCGCGGCTCTTCGGCGGTGGTCATGCGTACCTGGAGATGACCGGGGAGGACATTCTCAGCGCCGGCGTGGCGGTCATGGCCCGGCCGCCGGGCAAGCGCAACAGCACGATTCATCTCCTGTCGGGCGGCGAGAAAGCGCTCACCGCGGTGGCGCTGGTGTTCTCGATCTTCGAGCTCAATCCGGCGCCGTTCTGCCTGCTCGATGAGGTCGATGCACCCCTCGACGACCACAACGTCGGGCGCTTCTGCGACATCGTGCGTGAAATGGCGCAGCGGGTGCAGTTCCTGTTCATCACGCATAACAAGGCCACCATGGAACTCGCCTCGCAGCTGATCGGCGTGACCATGAGCGAGCCCGGCGTGTCACGGCTCGTGACGGTGGACGTCGAGGAAGCCGTGCGCATGGCGGCTATGTAAGAGCCCGTTACGGGCTCGAGGATCGGCGATGCCGGAACTGCGCTGGATTCTGCTCGGGCTCGGCGTCCTGTTCTGCATCGGACTGTGGTGGCGCGAGACGCGCCGGCCGCACCAGGCAGCGGACTCAGCCGCGCGCGCGGGTGAGCCGGAGCGCACGGAACCTCCCATCGCCGCGCTCGAAAAGCCTCGACGCACGGCGACCGCGGCGCCCGGACACGACCCGGTAATCTTCGACGATGGTCTCGATCTGGAAATCGAGCTGGAACCGAAAGCGGAATCACAGCCGGCCGCGTCCATCGATGCGCGTGCCGCGCAGGATCGGATTGCCCGCGAGCTGTTCTCGAATCCGACCGCCGAGACCTTTCAGCGCATCGAACCGATTCTGGACGACATGGAAATCCGCGCTGCGGAGATGCCCGAAATGGCGCCAGCGCGAGGGCCGGAGGAAAAGATTGTTACGCTGCGTCTCGCAGCTCCGCCTCTGGAGCGGTTCGGCGGCAACGAACTCGTGGAGGCCCTGCTCGCGGCGGGTCTCGAACACGGCAAGTTTTCGATCTTTCACAAGTCCACACCCGAGGGCGCGACGCTCTTCAGCGTCGCCAGCCTGGTGGAACCCGGAACATTTGACCTCGAACGCGTCGCCACGCGCCGTTTCCCGGGCGTGAGCCTGTTCGCGGTATTGCCGGGGCCGACGGAGGCGGGCGCAATCCTGGAGGACATGATCGCCACCGGACGTCAACTCGCCGAGCGCCTGCATGGGATTCTGCAGGATGAGCGCGGTGCGCCGATGACTGCGCAACGACTGGCCGACTTGCGGGCGGCGGTGTCCGAGTGGCAGCGGCGCGCGGTGCCGGCGTCATCGCAGAACTGAGCCATCGATGAGTGCGTTGCGTGAGGCACGCGAGCGCGCTGCGGAGCTGCGCCGCCAGATAGAGCACCACAACTATCGCTACCACGTGCTGGACGACCCCGAAGTCTCCGACGCGGAGTACGACCGGCTGATGCGCGAGCTCACTGCCCTGGAGGCGCGCTTCCCCGAGATCGTTACGCCGGAATCGCCGACGCAACGGGTTGGCGCGGCGCCGCTCGCGGAGTTCGGCGAAGTCACGCATCGGCTGCCGATGCTGTCGCTCGAGAACGCGTTCAGCGAGGAGGACGTGCGTGGGTTCGACCGACGCGTGCGCGAGCGCCTGCCGGGAGTCGAGGTGGTCGAGTACGCCGCGGAACCCAAGCTCGATGGTCTGGCGGTCAACCTGCTGTATGAGCACGGACGACTGGTTGCCGGCGCGACACGCGGCGACGGCACGACGGGCGAGGATGTCACTCACAACCTGCGCGCGATTCGCGCCATACCACTGCACCTGCGGGGCGAGAAGCATCCACGAGCGCTCGAAGCGCGCGGTGAGGTGTTCATGCCGATGGAGGGCTTCGAGCGTTTCAATGCTCTGGCGGAGTCCCGCGGCGAGAAGACATTCGTGAATCCGCGCAATGCCGCGGCAGGAAGCCTGCGCCAACTCGATCCGAAGCTCACGGCGGAACGACCGCTCGACATCTTCTTCTATGGGGTTGGTGACGTCGAAGGCGGTTCAATTCCGTCCCGACAGAGTGAAATTCTCGCGACCTTGCGGAAGTGGGGTCTCAAGACTTCCCCCGAAGCGCGCGTGGTACGAGGCGTCGAGGGCTGCCTCGGTTATTACGAGGAGATCGGCCGGCGTCGCGCGCAGCTGCCTTACCAGATCGATGGCGTCGTCTATAAGGTGGATGACGTGACCGCGCAACAGCGGCTCGGATTCGTATCGCGGGCACCGCGCTGGGCGCTGGCCCACAAGTTTCCGGCCGAGGAGGAGATGACCGTCGTTCGTGGGATCGAATTCCAGGTGGGGCGCACCGGGGCGCTAACGCCGGTTGCGCGCCTCGAGCCGGTGTTCGTCGGCGGCGTGACCGTGAGCAACGCCACGTTACACAACATGGACGAAGTTGCCCGCAAGGACGTGCGCGTCGGCGACACCGTCATCATTCGGCGGGCGGGCGACGTGATTCCGGAAATCGTCAAGGTGGTGAAGGAGCGCCGTCCGGCGCGCACGGCGCCGGTACGACTGCCGGAGAAATGCCCGGAATGTGGTTCCGCGGTTGAGCGCGTTGCCGATCAGGCCATCGCCCGATGCACCGGCGGGCTGTTCTGTCCGGCGCAACGTAAGGAATCTCTGCGTCACTTCGCATCAAGGCGCGCGATGGATGTTGAGGGTCTCGGCACGCGGCTGATTGACCAGATGGTCACGACCGAGCTGGTGCGTACGCCGGCAGACCTGTACACGCTCACGCTTGAACAGCTCGCCGGACTTGAGCGCATGGGCGAAAAGTCGGCCGCCAATCTTCTGGATGCCCTTGAGCGGAGCAAGAACACGACCTTACCCCGCTTTCTGTACGCGCTCGGCATCCGCGACGTGGGCGAGGCGACGGCGCGTGCGCTTGCCGCGCACTTTAGCGATCTCGATCCACTGCTGGAGGCGTCTGCAGAGGATATCGAACGAGTGCCCGATATCGGACCCGTCATCGCCGCCAGCGTGCAGCGCTTTTTTGAGCAACACCACAACCGCAAAGTGATCCAGGAGCTACGCCGGCGCGGCATTCGCTGGCCCGAGGTCGAGCCAGTCGCGGCGACGCGGCACTCACCGTTCGCTGGCAAGACCTGGGTCCTGACGGGGACGCTCGCCGGGCTCTCGCGCGAAGAGGCGCAGGAACGCATCCGGGCACTCGGCGGCACCGTGAGCGGTAGCGTCTCGAAGAAGACCGATTACGTCATCGCGGGCGCAGATGCCGGCTCGAAACTGCGTAAGGCTCACGACCTCGGAGTCAAGGTGATGGATGAACGCGAGTTCGCGGAGTTGCTGGCGAAGGCCCGGAGCACCTGAGCGGTCGGCGTCGTACGTGCTGCCGTCGCCTTCCTTGCTGACTCTTCCACATCTCCCCACACGTGCGACGATTGCCTTGTATCGACGGTCAGCGATCGCGGGATCAGCCGCCGGTTCATCCACGTCAATCGAGAAGGACGGGGATCTGTGGAAGAGTCAGCAAGGAAGGCGACGGCGAGCAACTTCTACGAGGCCCTCTCCTATCGACTCATCCACACCTCCCCACACGCAACCGCCCGCATTGTGAGATCCAGCGTTGCAGTTCGCGGGACACGACATGCCGGTGCTGACGCAATCAAGCAGGACGGGGAACTTTGGATGAGTCGATAGGAGAGGGCCTCGTGGCCGGGTCCGACCGGCCGCTAGCTCGTCGTCTCGATCTTGGCGGTCTTTTTCAGCTCGTCCACGTACGCTTGCACCTTTTTCTGCTGGACGAGGTTTCCAAGGCGCTCCTTCACCTGATCGAAGTCCGGCGGAGAAACCTCGCGGGTCTCCTGCAGCTGGATCACGTGCCAGCCGTATTGCGTCTGCACCGGCTTCTGCGTGGTCTCGCCCTTCTTCAGCGCAACCACGGCATTGGCAAACTCCGGCACCATGCGTCCCGGTGAGAACCAGCCGAGATCGCCGCCGCTTTCTTTGGCATCCATCGATTCCTTGCGCGCGAGCTCCGCGAAATCGGCGCCCGTGCGCAGCTTGTCGATGATGCTCTGCGCAAAGGGCTCGGTCGCGACCAGGATGTGCCGGGCACGGTATTCGAGCTTCGGCATCGCGGCAACCTGAGTCTCGTACTCGGCGCGCAATTCCTGCTCCGTCGGCGCCTTGCCGTCGAGGTGGTTCTTGAACGCGGCGTCCGCCAGCACACTGAGTCGTTGCAGCTCAAGCTGCGAGGCGGTCTCCGGTTTTTGATCGAGGCCGTTCTTCACCGCCGTCTGTGCCGCAAGCTCGAGACGCACGATCTCGTCGAGGAGATTCTTCCTCTGCTCCTCGGTGAGCTCGCTCGAGGGCTTGCCGCTACGGGTCTTGGCGTAGAACTCGAAGAACTCCGTGGTGACCACCTCGCCGTCGATCGTCGCCACGGGCTTGCTCTGCTCGCTCGCAGGCTTCTCCCCAGCCGAATCGGATTTCTGGCAAGCCGTCATGCCGGCGATGCCGAGGGCGAGTGCCAGGGTCAGGACGAAATGCTTCATGGGGGCCTCTTGGTCAGGGTCGTGGTTGCGACCGGTGGAGATGAAACTTCAGAAGGCGCGAGGGCCTCGATGCTGAGCGCATGGATATCCTGCGCCATGAGGTCCGCGAGAGAGTCGTAGACGAGCCGGTGGCGCTGCAGGGATGCCAGCCCCGCAAATGATGACGCAACGATGCACACGCGAAAGTGGCCCTTGCCGCCGCGCGCGCCCGCGTGACCGGCATGCAGGTGGCTGTCGTCGATCACTTCGAGGAATGTCGGCGCAAACCGTTCCCCGAGCCGGACACGGATGCGATCGAGGCGCGTGGTACTTATGCCGGTGTGCGCCGGCGGCTGAAGTGAGGGCTCACGCGTCATGCTTGGACTTGCCGAGAGTCGTGCTGCCCGCGGTGGGCGTCTCCTTCACCGCCAGCCAGAACGCCTGCGGAAGGACGAACAGCAGCAGCAGGATGCTGATGCCGAACACCTTGAAGTTCACCCATGTATCCATGCTGAACTGCTGCGCGACGTACAGGTTCAGCGCGCCCAGCATCGCCAGAAACACGACCCAGGTGAGGTTGATGCGTTTCCACGTCCGCTCGCTCACCGGCGCCAGGTGCTCCGCGAGCGTGCTCTCGAGGAATCGTCGGCTCAGCGGCTTGGCACCGATGAAGTGGCTGACGAGGAACGCCGCACTGGTAAGCCACATGAGCACGGTCGGTTTCCACTGGATGAAGTGAGCATCCTTCAACAGCAATGTCGCCGAGCCGAGCACCAGCACCAGCAGCGCGGGCACCCAGTGCATGGTCTTGATCGTGCGCGTCCGAATCCAGTGCACGCCGATCTGCGCTGCAGTGGCGGCGATGAGAATCGCCGTGGCCACATAGATGCCGCCCAGCTTGAAGCTGGCGAAGAAAGCGATCAGCGGCAGGAAATCGATGAGCTGCTGCATCCTTAGACCTGGTGCGCCGGCGAGGCGCCAACAAAAGGCCGCGTATGATAGCTCAGTGGCTCAATTGTTCGAAATTCACCCGGAGAATCCGCAGGTCCGCCTGATCCGCCGTGCGGCCGAGATCATCCGCGAGGGGGGAGTGATCGTCTACCCGACGGACTCGTGCTACGCACTTGGCTGCCATCTCGGTGACAAGGAGGCCATGCAACGCATCCGCCGCATCCGCATGGCCGATGAGACCCACCACTTCACTTTGGTGTGCCGCGACCTGTCGGAGATCGCGCGTTACGCTCGAGTCGACAATCGCCAGTACCGGCTGCTGCGCAAGTACACGCCGGGCCCCTACACGTTTCTGTTGCGTGCCACGCGCGACACTCCCAAGAGGCTGCAGAACCCCAAACGCCGCACCATCGGCATCCGGATTCCCGATCATCCTGTGCCGCAGTTGCTGCTGCGCGAGCTCAATGAACCGATCATGAGTTCCACGCTGCTGCTTCCGGGGGAGGATCTGCCCCAGACCGATGCGCGCGAGATCCGCAAGCGCCTGGAACAACAGGTCGACGTGGTGCTCGACGGCGGACACTGCGGTCTGGAACCGACGACCGTGATCGATCTGACGTCGGAGGTGCCAGCGATCGTGCGTAAGGGTCGCGGCGATCCGCGCCCGTTCGAGCTGGCGGCGACGGGGCGCGCGGTCTGAGTCGCGTATAATCGCCGCCCGCGTGCGCAGGAGATCGTCCGACCTGTCACCCCAAGGCGCAAGGTGTCGCCTGATATCTATAGGCGAAACAAGGCCTTATGCTCGAAGAGCTCATCCAGTTTCTAACTCGAATGTCCCGCGATGCGTTGGCGCTCTTGCCGCGCGGCGTCGAAACGGGTTGAGGAGGCGTTTTTGGCGGGTGCTGCAGGTAACAAACGAGTTCTCTCCGGCATGCGACCAACCGGACAGCTGCATCTCGGCAACTTCCACGGCGCGTTGCGCAACTGGATGGAGCTGCAGTACCAGTACGAATGCTATTTCTTCGTGGCCGACTGGCACGCCCTCACGACCGGCTACGCCGACACCTCGAGGATCGAAGAGTACGTCCGCGAGATTGTGATCGACTGGCTCGCCGCCGGGC
>DATBVX010000157.1:0-38546 GCA_036515135.1 Steroidobacteraceae bacterium | reverse complement strand
CAACGCAGCGCGCCAGCGCGGCGATGCCGCCACTGTCCGGAGCTGGCCGGCGGTGGAGTGGGGCGTGCTCACGACGATGATCGCCGTCGCCATCGTTGATCTGTGGTTGCCGGACACCGTTCTATCCGGGTGGATTGCAGCCGTCGCGGCGGTCGCGCAGGCGGCTCGCATGACGGGCTGGCGCACGCTGAGCACGCGCCGTCAGCCCATACTCTGGGTCCTGCATCTCGGATACGGCTGGCTGCCGGTGGGACTTGCACTCAAGGCATTGTGGTTGGTGGCGAACGCGCCATGGGCAGCTTATTGGTTGCATGCTCTGACGATGGGCGTATTCGGTACGATGATCCCCGCCGTCATGACGCGCGTGGCGCTCGGCCACACCGGTCGGCCATTGATAGTGCGCGGTTCGATTGCCGTCTCCTATGGCCTGCTCGCGCTCGGAACGTTGGTACGGATCGCTGCGCCCGTGCTGTGGCCGACCGCCTACGTACCGGCGCTCGCCGTCTCCAGCGCGCTGTGGAGCGGCGCCTTCGTGTTGTTCGTGTGGGTGTACACGCCGATCCTCATCACGGCGCGGGCGGACGGTAAGCCCGGATGACCAGGCAGCGGCAGCCGGAGTTTCAGGCGCGCTGCGGCGCTGCGTTACCTGTGCGAACAGCCGGAGAAGGTGGCCGTTACCCCTGAGATATCGCTGGATCGGGATCATCCGGCGCTGGTTTTCCCGCGGGCTCCTGGTACTTGCGGATCAGACGTTGGCACAGCTCGACGTGCTCGGTCTCCTCCTCGACCAGCCTTTTCGCCAGCTCCTTGACCGCAGGATCGGTGACGCTCGCGAGCACGTGCCGGAAATAGGCCAGCGCTCGCTCCTCGCCGGCGAGTGCCATCTGCAGCGCCTCTGAGCGCGTCATCAGGTAATGCACGGCGTCCAGATCGGCCGATTCCGGACTCTCGTTCTTCTTCCACTTGGCAACCTGCTGTGCGTGCGCGGCGACGTCCATGTCTCCCGCCCAGCGGCGGATTTCCCCGGCGTGGATGCCCTCGGCGCGAGCCAGATCGCGGAACACCGCCGCAAGCTCGGGATTGTTGTGGCTCTCCATCTGCCCGGCGAGCATCGTGTAGCGCTCGACGGCGTCCACTTCGATCTGATAGGCGACTGCAAACAGATCGGCGAGTGAGGAAACCTGCGGAGCATCGGATTGATCAGTCATATTTCGAACTCCTTCTCCAGCTCGGCCAGATCACAAGTCGTGCCGCCGAAACTCGGCCGATACGGCTGCCGGTCGCCGCGATAGAGCACACCAACGTTGAAGCCGTCGTCGCTCATGAGGTGGCGCGCCGCCCGCGCCGGATCGTCGGTGGCAGCCACTGGTGCCGGGTGCACCTGGTTCTTCCAGGCCTTCTGATCTGGCCGGAAGGTCACGCACGGGCTCAGCACTTCGACGAAGGAGAACCCCGGATGGCGGATCGCATCGACGATGATGCTGGCTGTCTCGCTGACATTCCCGGAGAAGGCGCGCGCGACGAAATTAGCGCCGGAGGCGAGCGCAATCACCAGCGGGTTGAATGGCCGCAGTCCGCTTCCCCCCGGCGTCAAGGCCGTATCGAAATCCGGTTCGGTGGTCGGAGAGGGTTGGCCCTTGGTCATGCCGTAGATGTGGTTGTCCATGACGATCAAGGTCAGGTCGAGGTTGCGGCGGCAGGCATGCAGGAAGTGATTGCCGCCGATCGAATAACCATCGCCGTCGCCGCTCGTCACGATCACGGTTTGATCGGGGCGAACGACTTTCAATCCGGTGGCGAGCGGGAGCGCGCGGCCGTGCACGCCATGAAATCCATAGCAATTCGTATAGGCCGGGATGCGCGACGAGCAGCCGATGCCGGAAATCACGGCGATCTGTTCCGGTGGCAGCCCCAGCTCGGCGAGCGCGCGCGTGAGGGACAAGAGCACGTGATAGTCGCCGCAGCCCGGGCACCAGATCGGGGCGATATCCGATTTGTAGTCACTGGCTTTGTGGGCGACCTTAAGTTCCGCGTTCATGCAGCCTTCTCCGCCAGCAGCTCCCGATGGATGTCGCCAGGACGAATGGGTAAAGGTCCGGCACCGTGCAAGACCCGCGTGTTGCTCGGCAATTGATAATGCGCCCGGAGGTAGCGGTAGAACTGCGCGCTGTGAGTCTGCTCGATCACCAACAACCGCTGGACGCCGGCGAGCGCAGCGGCCATTTGCTCGGGCCGAGCCGGTGACAACAGGCGCGGGGCGATGAGCCGGACCTCCAGCCCGTCGGCACGGGCGATCGAAATTGCTTCTTGCGCCGCGCCCGTGAGTGAGCCCCAGGTCAGCACCGCCACCTTGCCTCGGCCCTGTAGGGTTGCCCAGTGATCGCCGTAATCGAAGCGCTTGAGCTTGTTGTCGCGCTTGTCGAGCTGCGCACGATGTTCCGTGGCTGCGGACGTGGGAGTTCCACGCTCGGTATGGGTGAGACCGTCGGCGGTGTACTGGCCGCCGCGCGTGCCGGGAATTGCCATCGGCGATACATCCGTGCCACCGAGTGCGTAGCGCTCATAGGGCACGGCGAATTCGCTGGCGGTCAGTCGCTGGCCGACGAAGGCCGCATCGGCCGGCCGCTCGATCGCCGCTTGCGCCTGCCCGAGGAACTGATCGGAAAGCACCAGGGCTGGCACCTGCAGCGCTTCGGCGAGATACGTGGCCCACTGCGCGGTGAACAGGCAGTCCGAGACCGATTGCGGGGCGACGACAATATGCGGCGCATCGCCATGCAATCCGTAGACAGCGATGTTGAGATCGGCTTGCTCGGACTTGGTGGGAATGCCGGTCGACGGGCCGCCGCGCATCACGTCGACCACCACGATCGGCACCTCGGCGGCGGCGGCAAGCCCGATTCCCTCGATCATCAATGACAGTCCTGGCCCCGAGGTCGCGGTCAAGGCGGGTGCGCCTCCGTAGGAACCGCCGATGATCATGTTGATCGAAGCCAGCTCGTCTTCCGCCTGGACGAGGACGCCGCCGACCCTGGGGAGATTCGGCGCAAGCCATTCGAGGATTTCCGACGCGGGCGTGATCGGATACGCGGCGGCAAAGCGCACGCCACCGCGAACCGCGCCGAGTCCAATGGCCTCATTCCCGGTGATCCGCCAACGCTTTGTGGGCCCCGCCTGCGGTGCGGGCAATCGCACGGGCAGCTCCAAGTTCGCCACGGCTTTGGCTCCCGCTTGCGCCGCCCCGAGATTGGCTTGGACGACTGTCGTGCCCTTGGCGCCGAAACGCCTGGTGATGAGTTCCTGCATGACGCCTTCACGCATGCCAAGCAGCCTGGCTGCCGCGCCGAGGGCTATCATGTTGGCGCGCCATTCGGGCGTGGCCTTCGTCATCTCCTTCATCGGGATTTCAATCACCCGGGCGCCAGCGGCGGCCACGAAGTCTGGTACCTCACCACCGCGCGGATCGCTGATCACGAGGGTGTGCGGACCGAGTGAAATCTCCAGGGCGAAGCGCTGCGCATTGAGCCAGTCGACCGCAATCAGGAGATCGAAGTGATCCGCGTGGCAGTCGAGGGGGTGCGCCGCAAGGCGCAGCATCGCCGCTGCTTCACCACCGCGAATCTGCGGCCCGACGGAGCGGGTGAGCAGACCGTACCATCCGGCCGAGCACGCTGCCTCGAGCAGCAGCCCGCCTGTGGTGATTACTCCGGCACCGCCGCTGCCGAGAAATGCCACTGAAACACTCGAGGCTTGCGCCATAGGTGCCCCTGATCGCCCGTTGACGTTGTACACGGCGTATTGATCCGGATTGACTCTAGATACGTATTCTGGTACTTAAATACCTTAATAGCGGAAGGCACCCTGTGTCAATGCAGGAGGGCCTCGGGATCGAGAAATTCCGCGGACCACGCCAACGCAGAGTGGGAGATCCAGGGCTGGGCAGACACCGATGTCATCGAAGGCAATCCGTTGGGTGATGAGCAGCCGGGGGGCGCCGCTGGCGGCTGTAGAGTTCACTCCTGCGGCGGAGCCGGGTGAGGTCGTCGTCCAAGTCGCCGGGTGCGGCGTATGCCACACCGACCTCGGCTACTACTTCGACGGCGTGCCCACTCACCATCCGCTGCCCCTCTGTCTCGGCCATGAAATCAGTGGTCGGGTCGTTGCGGCCGGCCGCGGTGCGGAAGCGTGGCTCGACCAGACGGTCATCGTCCCGGCGGTCATACCCTGCGGTACGTGTGACAGCTGCAAGCGTGGCAAAGCGACGATCTGCGCGAATCAGCGCATGCCCGGCAACGACATTCATGGCGGTTTCGCCAGTCACGTCGTGGTGCCCGCGCGCGGCTTGTGTCCCGTGGACGTAGCCCAGCTCAAAGCAATCGCTCTCGATCTCGCCGAGGTCGCCGTCGTCGCCGACGCCGTGACGACACCCTATCACGCGGTGACCCAGGCGGGCGTTCAGGCCGGCGACCTCGTGATCGTGAACGGTGTCGGCGGGGTGGGCGGGTATTGCGCACAAATCGCCCGGGCGTACAGTGCAACGGTCGTGGCGATCGACGTCAGCGACGAGAAGCTCAATGCGCTGGCCGGTGAGCCCGCGGCGTTGACCCTCAATGCGCGCGGCAAGGAGCCGCGCGAGCTCAAGAAAGCCATCCAGGCCTTCGCGAAGGAGCGCGGCTTGCGACACGAGTCCGAATGGTTCGTTTTCGAATGCTCGGGTACCCGCGCCGGCCAGGAGACCGCATTCGGTCTGCTGAACCGCGGCGCGACGCTCGGCGTAGTCGGTTTTACGATGGACAAGGTCGAGGTCCGCCTGTCGAACCTGATGGCCTATCACGCCCGGGCGCTGGGCAACTGGGGCTGCCCGCCCGAGCTCTACCCTCTGGCACTTGACCTGGTCCTCAAAGGCCGCGTCAAGCTCGGCCCGTTCGTCGAGACGCATCCGATGAGCGAGATCAACCGTCTGTTCGAAGCGGCGCATCAGGGCGGACTCAAACGTCGCGCCGTGCTCGTCCCGACCGCATGAAAGCAGCGCACATGTCCACCAAGACTCCCGTTCGCCGCGATTCTGCCCCCAAGGACCACAACCTCGTAACCGATGCGGTGCGCGCGAGCTTGAGCGCGGGCGTGCGCTACGAGAAGCGCGCAGTCAAGGATATCGACGGGAAGCCAGTTGCCGGCCTCCATAATGCCTGGATCACGCTCGACAACCCGAGCGAGTTCAATTCATACACGACCGACATGGTGAAGAGCGTCATTCTTGCCATGCGCGCCGCCGGCGCTGCGCGCGATGTGGTTGCCGTGGTTTTCACGGGCAGCGGCGACGCAGCCTTCTGCACCGGCGGCAACGTCAAGGAATATGCCGAGTATTACGCAGGCAATCCGCAGGAGTACCGCGGCTACATGCGGCTCTTCAACGACATGGTCTCCGGCATTCTTGCCTGCGACAAACCGGTGATCTGTCGTGTCAACGGCATGCGCATCGGTGGCGGCCAGGAAATCGGCATGGCCTGCGATTTCACGATTGCCCAGGATCTGGCCCGATTTGGACAAGCGGGACCGAAGCATGGTTCAGCACCGATCGGTGGTGCCACGGACTTCTTGCCGGTCATGATCGGTACCGAGCGGGCGATGGCCGCGTGCGTGCTGTGCGAGCCGTTCTCCGCGCATGAGGCGTACTTCATGGGCATGATCACCGACATCGTCCCGGCTCTGAAGGTGGACGGCGAGTTGATCGCCAACCCACTGGTCGAGACAGCGCGCCTGGTCGACGAATTCGGACGCCTCGTCATCGGCAGGCCAAAGTCCGGAGCCGCGCTGCAGGCGGCGCGGGAGCTGATGAAGCGCGGGACCATTGATTTGTCGAGGCTGGACGAGCGGGTCGAGGCGCTGTGCACCAAGCTGCTCTACACGTTCCCAGACTGCACGACCAAGACCATCGAGGAGCTGCGCAAGCCAAAGCTCGAGGCGTGGAACCGCAACAAGGAAAACTCGCGCGCCTGGCTCGCGCTCAACATGATGACTGAAGCGCGCGCGGGCTTTCGTGCCTTTCACGAGGGATCCAGGGAGAGCGGGCGGGAGGTCGACTTCATCGCGCTCCGTCGCGCGCTTGCCGCCAACACGCCGTGGTCCGATGAGCTTACGGCCAGCATCATGCCGGGGGCGGGCAGCACATGAGTACGCCGCTCAAGATGTGGATCGACGCTCAGGGCAGTCTGCTGCGGCTGCGCCTGAACCGGCCGAACGCCAATCTGATCGACGCCGCGATGATCGCAGCGCTCAGCGCATCGCTCACCGAGCAGATGGGCAACCCACATCTCCACGCCGTGCTGCTCGATGCCGAGGGGCCGCATTTCAGCTTCGGCGCTGCTGTCGAGGAGCACCTGCCCGGGCGCTGCGGCGCCTTGCTGGCTGGCCTGCATGGGCTGATCGTGTGCATGGTCGAATCGCCGCTGACAATTCTGGTGGCCGTGCGCGGCCAATGCCTCGGTGGCGGGCTGGAAGTGGCGCTGGCCGGCCACCTGCTTTTCGTTGCGCCGGACGCGACTCTCGGTCAGCCTGAAACGAAGCTCGGCGTGTTTGCCCCGGCCGCCTCCTGCCTGCTGCCCGAACTCATCGGACCGCAGCGCGCGTTCGACTTGCTCGTGTCCGGCCGCAGTGTCCGCGGGGCGGAGGCGGCCGCGCTGGGGATTGCAAAGGAAGCCTCGCCTGAGCCGGAGCGAGCGGCGCTGGCGTATTTTGAGGAACACCTGAAGCCGAAGAGCGCGCGGTCGCTGCGTTACGCGGTGCAGGCTGCGCGGCTCGAGTATGTCGCTCGCGTGAAAGCCAAGCTCGCCGCACTCGAGCGCCTTTATCTCGACGAGCTGATGGCGACACGGGACGCCGTGGAGGGTCTCGAGGCATTCCTCGCCAAAAGGCCGGCGAAATGGGAGCACCGTTGAACATGCTGTCCAGCGCTGAAATCATTTCCCGTGCCACGCAACTGTTCGAGGATCTGCAGTTCGGCGCGGCGCGCGAGTGGAAGGCGGCGCAACCGGGGCGCAAAGTCATCGGCTACATGCCGATCTACGTGCCGCGCGAGATCATCCATGCGGCCGGCATGCTGCCGCTCGGCATCGTCGGCGGCGGCGACCAGCTCGAGGTGATCCACGGCGACGCTTACTATCAAAGCTACATTTGCCGCATCCCGCGCTCGACCGTCGAGCTGGGCGTATCGGGCCGCCTCGATTTCGTCGATGGCATGCTGTTCCCGTCGATCTGCGACGTGATCCGCAATCTGTCGGGCATGTGGAAGCTGATGTTCCCGCATGTCTACTCACGCTATTTTGACGTGCCGCAGAATTACAACGACGAGATCGGAGGCAACTACTACGTGAACGAGCTGGCCGAGTTGCGCCACGCGCTCGGCGAACTGCGCGGCCGGCCGATCAGCGACGATGAGCTGCGTCATTCGATCGCCGTCTACAACGAGAATCGCAGGCTGGTGCGTGAGCTGTACGAGTTTCGCGCGCAGCAGCCGTGGCAGGCACCTGCCGCCGAGGTCTACCTCCTGATGCGCGCGGGTCTCATCCTCACCGTCGATCAACACTCGGAGATGCTGCGCGACTACCTCATTGCCGCCCGCGCCGTGGAGCGCCCCCGGCGTGACAACTGTCGCGTCGTCCTGTCGGGCGTCTTTTGCGAGCAGCCGCCGCTCAACCTGATCAAGTCGCTCGAGCTGGCGGGATGCTACGTGGTCGACGACGACCTGTTGCTGGTGACGCGCTGGCTCACGGCGGATGTCCCCACCGACGGTGACCCGCTGCGCAATCTTGCGCTGGCGTTCCTGCATCATTCCGAATCGACCGCGGCGCGATTTGAACCGAACCAGCTGGAGAAGGGCCAACACCTGGTGCGCGCGGTCAAGCGGACGGGCGCCGAAGGCGTGATTTTCGCCTGCCCGAGTTTCTGCGACCCGGCGCTGCTCGATCGGCCGATCCTGCAGCACGTCCTGGCCGCTGCAGGCATCAGCTACATCGCGTTCAAGTACGCGGAAAACTCCGGCCAGATGCAGCCCATCCGCGAGCAGGCTGGCACCTTTGCAGATTCAATCAAGCTATGGAGTGGACAATGACGACGCCTGTAAGCACTGCCAAGACCTCCGGCAAAGAGGTCGAGAAAGATGCCTCCATGCAGAAACAGAAAGCCATGATGGCGGCACACTACGACCGGTTGACTGCCGTCCCCGAGACGGGCGCGAAGGTGTGCAACACCTTCGTGCCGGGCAATCTCAACGAACTGATCAAGTGCTTCGATCTTCTCAACAATCTTCCGGAGATCAACGCCATTCAGAACGGGCTCAGACGCCTGTCGGGCAACTTCGTGCTCGAGGCCGAAAAGATCGGGCACTCCGAGGACGTCTGCACGTACGTAAAGTCCGACATCGGGATGATGGCGAAGGGCAACATTGCGCCGAACGGCAAGAAATTCCCCGCTCCCGACGTGCTGCTGCTGTCCTACACCGGCTGTTTCACGTTCATGAAGTGGTTCGAGCTGCTGCGCGAGCAATACAAGTGCGAGACCATCATGCTGCACACACCCTACATGGGTGACGGCAAGTTCACGCCGAACATGATCGAATACATGGTGAAGCAGATCAGAGACGAAGTGATCCCCAAGCTCGAGCGCATCTCGGGGGTCAAGTTCGACATCGACCGGCTGCGCGAGTACCTCAAGAAGTCGGCGGTGGCCGAAGACGATCTGGTCTACGTGCTGGAGACGGCAAAGAGCAGGCCCTCGCCGATTGATTCCTACTTCGGCGGCATCTACTACATCGGGCCGATCTTCGGAGCCTTCCGCGGCACGGACGATGCAATCGAGTACTACAGGTTCCTGCGTGCCGAGATCGACGAGCGCCGCGCGGCGGGCAAGGGGCCGGTGACGCCGGACGGCGACATGGGCACTGAGAAGTATCGCCTCGTCGTGGAGGGGCCGCCGAACTACACCCATTTCCGCCAGTTCTGGAAGATGTTCTACGACGAAGGGGCGGTGGTGGTCGCATCGAGCTACACGAAAGTGGGCGGCGTGTACGATCTCGGTTTTCGCCACAACCCCGACAAACCGCTCGAGACGCTCGCCGAGTATTGCCTCGGCGTCTACACCAACCGCAGCCTGCCGATGCGCATTGACATGCTGACCCAGTACCTCACGGACTACGATGCGGATGGACTGCTCATCAACTCGATCAAGAGCTGCAACAGTTTTTCCGCCGGCCAGTTGCTGATGATGCGTGAGATCGAAAAACGCAGTGGCAAGCCCGCGGCGTTCATCGAATCGGATCTGGTCGATCCGCGCTACTTCTCGGCAGCCAATATCAAGAACCGGCTCGAGAGCTACTTTCAGATGATCGAGCAGAGGCGCGCAGCCAATCGCGCCGCCGCGTGAGGCCAGGCACCATGCAGACCTTCGTTGGCGTCGATCTCGGTTCGACCACTACCAAGGCGGTGGTGCTCGATGAAAGCAGCCAGGTGATCGGCCGTGGCATTACCAACTCGCGCTCCAACTACGGCACCGCGGCGCGCGTCGCCGGGGAGGAGGCCAGCGTCGATGGCCGCTTCACACTGTTCCGCCGCGCGCTGACGGAGGCGGGGGAGCTGCGAGGTCATCTCGGCGATTTCATGTCCGCACTCGAGCGGGCATTTCGGCTCGAGCAGTTTCTGGAGCAGCTCGACGACCTCGAGCGCACCTGCGAAAGCCAGTTCAAGGGCGGACGTTTCGCTGCGCTCGAAAACAATGTGCGGCAGGCGCTCGCCGAAGTGTGCAGGCGCCTGCGGGCGGAGGCGCCCGAGATGTACGCTCCCGGCGCCAAGCGCAAGTCGGACTTTTTCCGCGACATTGCCGGCTCGCGCTACCACGTCCATGCCGAGACAATCGCCCGCGAGGCGCGCCTGCCGTACGAATTGCTGCTCAATCTTTATGACAAGTCGATCATCGAAGTCGAAAATCGCCCGCCCGCCGGCAGGCTGAGCGACAAATTCCGCCGCGCCTTGGGCCGCGTACTGGCCGCCGACGCGACGTTTGGCAGCGAAGCGGCAGATGTGCAGCACACGATTGAACAGTCGCTCGGGCTCGGGCTCGAGGAAGGCTACCTGATCGGTACGGGTTACGGGCGAGTGACGTTGCCATTCTCGAAGGAACACATCCGTTCCGAAATTCTCTGCCACGGCCTCGGCGCCCACATGATGTATCCGCAGACGCGGACCGTGCTCGATATTGGCGGTCAGGACACCAAGGGCATCCAGGTCGACGCCAGCGGCATCGTCACCAATTTCCAGATGAACGACCGCTGCGCGGCCGGCTGCGGTCGCTACCTCGGCTATATTGCCGATGAAATGAACATGGGCCTGCACGAGCTCGGGCCACTGGCGATGAAGTCCGAGCGGCCGGCACGCATCAACTCCACCTGCACCGTGTTCGCCGGCGCGGAGCTGCGCGATCGACTCTCCTTGGGCGAAAAGCGCGAAGACATCCTGGCAGGCCTGCATCGCGCCATCATCCTGCGGGCGATTTCCATCATCTCGCGATCGGGCGGCGTGACCGACGAGTTCACATTCACCGGCGGCGTCGCCAAGAATGAGGCTGCGGTCCGCGAGCTGCGCAAGGTCGTCAGGGAAAACTACGGCGATGTGACCATCAACATCAATCCAGACTCCATTTACACCGGCGCGCTCGGCGCCGCGGAGTTCGCGCGCCGCGCATTCGAGGGCGGCGCCCGACCGGAGGCGGCAGCATGACGATCGCGGCGGGCATCGACGTCGGTACGGGCGCCGTGAAGGCGGCGCTGTTCAGGGCGGAAAACGGCACGCCGGAATGGCTCGCGCGCAGCACGCTGCGCATCCGCCAGCGTGATCCGCTGGAGCTGGCACGGCTCGCCTTCGACCAGGTTCTCGAGGAGGCCAAGGTGGCGGAAAAGGAGGTCGACTACATCGCCACCACCGGCGAGGGGGAGAGCGCGACGTTTCATACCGGGCACTTCTATTCGATGACCACGCACGCCCGCGGCGCGATCTACCTGGAACCCGCGGCGCGAGCGGTGCTCGACATCGGCGCATTGCATGGCCGGGCGATCTCGATCGACGAGCGCGGCAAGGTACTGAGCTACAAGATGACCAGCCAGTGCGCGTCGGGCTCCGGCCAGTTTCTCGAGAACATCGCGCGCTATCTCGGCATCGCCCAGGACGAGATCGGGACACTTTCGCGTCAGGCGGACAAACCGGAAATCGTCTCCTCAATTTGTGCGGTGCTGGCCGAGACCGACGTGATCAACATGGTCTCGCGCGGAATCTCCGCACCGAACATCCTCAAGGGCATTCATCTCTCCATGGCGGCCCGACTGTCGAAACTCCTCAAGTCGATCGGCGTGACCCGCGGCGTTGTGATGGCGACTGGAGGGCTGGCGCTCGATGCCGGCCTGATTGCCGCGCTCGCGGAGGATATTGGCGGGATGAAGGATATGCAGGCTACGGTGGTGCGCAGCCATCCGGACTCCATCTACGCCGGCGCGATCGGTGCAGCGCTGTGGGGCGTATTCCGCTTCGAGAAGCTGGTTGCGCGCGGCGAGATTCACAAGGCCGCCTGACGGTGGGCAGGAAGATTCTATGGCACTGCTGATCAATAGTGACTGCACCGCGTGCGATGCGTGTGAGCCGGTATGCCCCAACAAGGCCATCACCGCCGGCCAGCCGATCTATGTGATCGATTCGCTGAAGTGCACCGAATGTGTCGGTGCGGAAGACGAGCCGCAATGCAAGCTGGTCTGCCCGGCGGACTGCATCGTGCAGAACCCGGATTTCGTCGAGAGCAAGGAAGAGCTCCTGGAAAAGTACCGCCAGCTGCACGGCTGATTGACCGACATTCAAGGGCCGCGCGTGACAACGGCGCGGGCCGGGACGAGATGACCGATGTACCGAATCGCGCGCCGCGAACTCTTCTCGGAGAATTCCTTTCTCTGGGAGATCGAGGCGCCCGATGTGGCGCGTGCGGCACAGCCCGGGCATTTTGTCATCTTGCGCCTCTGCGACGGCGCCGAGCGCATTCCACTCACCATCGCCGATTACGACCCGCACCGGGGTACCGTGACCGTCGTCGTGCAGGCGCTGGGCAAGACCACTCGTGAGATGCGCGACAAGTATCGCGCGGGCGACTGCTTCGATGACTTCGTCGGTCCTCTTGGCCTGCCACAGCATGTGGAGAAAGTCGGGCACGCGGTGCTGGTCGGCGGGGGTCTCGGCGTAGCGCCCATCTTCCCGCAGTTGCGAGCCTTCAGGGAGGCCGGCAATCGCACCACCGCAATTGTCGGCTTTCGCAGCAAGAGCCTCGTGTTCTGGGAAGACAAGCTGCGGGAGTACTGCGACGACCTCGTGGTCTGCACCGACGACGGCAGTGCCGGCCGACCCGGGCTTGTCACGGGCGCACTCGACGACCTGCTCGCCGCCAGCAAACCGGACCTCGTGGTGGCCATCGGTCCGCTGCCGATGATGCACGCCTGCGTCGAGACGACGCGGCCGTACGGCGTCAGGACTCTGGTGTCGCTCAACACCATCATGGTGGATGGCACCGGCATGTGTGGCTCCTGCCGCGTCACGGTCGGGGGCAAAGTGCGCTACGCCTGCGTCGACGGCCCGGATTTCGACGGCCACCAGGTGGATTTCAAGGAGCTGCATGCCCGGCAGAAGCGTTTCAAGGTCCAGGAAGCCCAGGCGAACGAGGATTTCGCCCATGTCTGCAGTCTCGAAACGAAGCTGTTCGTAGAGGGCAAGCGCACCTACAAGAAGCTGGCGTCATTGTCGCGTCACCAGGAGAAGATGCCGGAGCGAGACGCATTCGAGCGCTCGCGCAATTTTGAGGAAGTCAACTTGGGCTACGGCATTGCCGAAGCGGTGCGCGAGGCGGAGCGCTGCATCCAATGCATCAAACCGACCTGCATCGCGGGTTGCCCGGTGAGCATCGACATTCCGCGCTTCATCCGCCATCTGCTGGTCCGCGATCTCGACGCCGCCGTGGCAACGATTCACGAGTCGAGCATCTTTCCTTCGGTCTGCGGCCGCGTCTGTCCGCAGGAAACTCAATGCGAGGCACAGTGCGTCATCAAGAAAAAGATGGAGCCGGTGGCCATTGGCCGGCTGGAGCGCTTCGTGGGCGACAACGCCAGTCCGCCGAAGGCGACACCGCTGCACTTCGCGACGATGCTCGGCCGCGTTGCGATTGTCGGCTCCGGGCCGGGCGGCCTGGCCGCCGCGGCCGATCTGATGCGCTTCGGTGCCCAGGTCACCGTCTACGAGGCGCTGCACGTGGTGGGTGGAGTCCTGCGCTACGGCATTCCGTCGTTTCGATTGCCGCGTCAGATCATCGACCGCGAGGTGCAGCGGCTCGCGGACAGCGGCGTCATTTTCGAGACCAACAAGGTCATCGGCAAGACGTTTACGATTCAACAGCTCATCGGTGAGAAGGGCTTCGATGCAGTGTTCATCTGCGCCGGCGCCGGCGCACCCACGTTCCTGGGCATTCCAGGCGAATTTGCCGGCCAGGTGTACTCGGCGAATGAGTTTCTGACGCGAGTCAACCTGATGGGCGGCGACAGGTTCCCGTACCTCGACACCCCGGTCAGCCTCGGCCAGAGCGTGGTGGTGATCGGCGCAGGCAATACCGCGATGGACTGTGTGCGCGTCGCCAAGCGCCTGGGCGCGGCCCGGGTGCGCTGCGTCTACCGCCGTTCCGAAACGGAGGCTCCGGCGCGAGTCGAGGAGCTGCGCCACGCGAGGGAAGAGGGCATCGAATTCCACTTTCTCCATGCCCCGGTCGCGATCAAGCTCAACGATGACGGTGACGTGCGCGGCATCACGGTGCAGAAAATGGAGCTCGGCGAACCGGATGAACGCGGGCGACGCAAACCTGTGCCGCTCAACGAGTTCGTCGAGCTGGACTGCGACACCGTCATCTATGCGCTCGGGACCCGGGCTAACCCCATCGTGGGCAAGGCGACCCCGGGCCTCGCGCTCAACAAGTGGGGCTACATCGTCGCCGACGAGCACACCCAGGCCACCAATCTATCCGGCGTATTCGCGGGTGGGGATATCGTCACCGGCGGTGCCACGGTCATCCTTGCGATGAGCGCGGGACGTCGCGCCGCCAGGGCAATCGGCGCCTTCCTGCAGCTGGGGAAACAGAAGTGGCCGATCGCCGTCGAGGACGCCGAGGCCTTCACGCCGCCGACCCCGATCAACGCAGCGCATCCGCACCCAGGACGATTCCATGCTGTGCCCTAAGTGCCATCAACCGCTCGACGAGGGCGATGAGCAGTACATCTGCTGTGCCAGCGCAAGCCTGCAGTGGCGCTGCGCGCAGTGTGCGAAGGTGAGCGAAGGATTCGCCTTCCCCTACGGTCTGTGCCCACTGTGTGGCGGCCGGCTTGAGGCGCTCGGCGAGCGCCAGATCGACGATTCCGCGGCGCTCACCGGGGTGCGCACCGCCTTTGAGATCGAGTTGGGCGGCCAGGCCTTTTACTGGCGGGCTGCTGCCGAGAGTGAGGACCCTGAGTTGCGGGAGTTGTTCGGCCGATTCGCCGCCATGGAAGAGGAGCACATGGCGACGTTGTCACGGCGCTATCACGCGTCGGTGCCCACTCCATCGCCGGCCTTCCGGATCGAACTGGCGGCAGTCTACGCCGGGATCACGAGCCGGCCCGCAGACCCGGCCAATCTGTTCCGGATCGCGATTGCTCATGAACAGCGCGCCGCGGAGTTCTTTACTCAACGCGCCGCGACGGCGACCACAGGCTCAACGGAGCAACAGCTCTACCGGGAGCTCGCCGCGGAAGAACGCGAACACGCGGCCACGCTGACCACCGAATATGAGCGCCGGCGCGCCGGCAAGGCCGGCCTTCTGTAAAAGGGATGGCCGGCCGGCTCTCTGACGGCGACACTGTTCATCGCCTCGAGTCTGTGCGAGTAGAAAGCCGTGGCGAGGGGCAGGGGATCAGGGCAGTCGGTAGTGGAACGACAGGCGAGTCGATGGTTTGAAGCCACAGCGGCCGAGAAAGCCGATCAAATCGCGGTCGGCCCAGTCGACTTCGGTCAGGATCCTGTCCACCCGCAGGCTAGTCAGATTGGCGAGCAGCTGTGACACCAGGGCCCGGCCGACGCCACGATCGCGGTAGTCCGGGTCGATCCCGATCGTATCGAGCACCGCGGCGGATTCGAGCCGGCCGAACTCACCGAAATCAACGCGCGCCATGATGAAGCCGAACGCCACGCCGTCGAGCTCGGCGACCAATGACACGCGGACATCCGATTCATGCAGCGCTTCGGCCAGCTTGCGCTCAAAATAGCGCGTGCGATCACGGCCGGTGATTCGCCGATCGATGGCGCTGAGGGCCCGTAGGTCGCCTTCGTGCATCGTCCGGATCGGAATGCGGTCGCGCGCCAGCGGCCCGAAGTCGGTGGCTGAACCGCTGTAGTCGACTTCGCTGGGGCGGCCAACCTTTTCTGGAATCTTGATTCCCTCGCGTTGAGCCATCGTATTCTCCTGCAGTCACTCTTCTGCGGCGGTTTCTGCGAACGGCTCGGAGACCGCGCGTTCGAGCATCATTCGGGGAGCAAGCTCGAAGCCCGCCGACTCGAAGAACTTGAGCAGCTTGTGGTTCGTCCACTCGGCCTGGGAGTGTAGCCGGCGCACGCCCCTCTGCCGCATGGCCTGCGCCAGGCCGTCCATGAGAGCGTGGCCGTGACCATGTTCCTCGCTCTCCGGGTCGACGCCCACGACGTCCAGAGCCGCGACCGGCTCTTCATGACCGAATTCCCCGTGAAGGATGCGCGTGAATATGAAGCCGAGCAGCGTGCCATCGCGTTCGACGCCGAGATGGATGAAATCCTCGGGATGCCGCTCGGCGGCGTGAAAGCGCTTTTCAAAGAACCGACGGCGCGCGTGCCCCGTGTGTGCCTGATCAATCGCGATCATGCGCTCGAGGTCGGCGGCGCGCAGCGGGCGCACGCCGGCATTCGGTTTCGATGTGTCACGGGTCATGGCATGCCCTCAGGCGTTTGCGGCGTAGGCATCATAGAGCCGCGCCTCCATCGGCGCGTCCATCGCGTCTTCGAGCAACGGCAGCAGCGCCATTTCTTCCTTCTGCACATGCGTCAGCATGCGTTCAGCGAGATCCATGCCAACCCGTTGAAATTCGTTCCAGCTCGCCTCGTCGAAGCCGGCCGATGAGCCGGTGCGCGCCAGCGCAGCGAGCCGCTCGCCAAGAGGACGCATGGCCGTGTGTTCCGCAGTGAGGTGGGCGCCGATGGCGGCGTCGCCGATCGTATCCAGGAAGGTGAAGAGGTGTTGCTCTTCAAAGTCGAAATGGCGCTTCACTTCTGACTCCACGCCGTCCGCGATCTCGCGCAACAGCAACACTTCCGCGTCACGGTTGCCAGCTGGGGGCCCGCGACGGTAGCTGGCAATCAGCGCTTCGAGGCGCTCCATGATCGCCACAGTGGCGCTGTGCTCCTCGTGCAACTTCTGACTGATTCGATTCGCAAACATCGCACTCATCCCCCGCTAGGAAGGGGTGAAGCATGCGAAGCCAACGGCAGTCGACGGATGACATCCGCCGTAAAGAGGGCGAATGCCATCGCGCCGAGAAGGCCGATCGTACCCGCCACGCGCGCCGCAGCTGAAGCGTCGAACAGGATTGCGCCGGCAAGGCCGGCAAGCGCAGTGCCGTGGCAGATGGCGTGCACATTGAGGGGCGCGGTTGCACCCAGCTCGGACAACCGCGGCGGCGCACGGCGCTCGGGTGCAGTTGCGTGCATCGAGGCGAGAAACGGCAAGATCCGCTGCAGGACTCCGAGCAGAAAGGTGAGGAGCCAGCCGCCCAGGAGGAGCAGGCCGAACAGCGCGGGGCCGTTCGGCCCGGCCCGATCGTGGCTCGCCGCGAGTCCGATCAGGAGCGACAGCGGCAGCGAAACCCACGCTGCGCGCACCAGGATGAAGGACAGTCCCAGCCGCTTCCTCATACCCGTTCTCAAGGCCCGGAGCATCAGCCACAGGTGAATTCCGACGGCGACGAGTCCCACGAGTGTCGCAGCGGTGAGCAGGTGCGGGTGCCCGAGCACGGCCCCGAAGCTCCCGAGAGCGACGCCCGCTGCGGCTGTCAAAAAACCCGCGGTGGCAGGGCGTTTTTCCGGTGCTGACGATAACGCGAACATCGGTATCAGCACGTGACTGAAACCGAGGGCGAGCATGCCCATGAAGCCGTAGCCGCCGAGGATCGCGTGTGCGCGCACGACCGCGGCATGGTCGCGCAGAAAGCCAGTCGCGAAATCGACCGAGAGAGCGAGCCCTAGCAGAATGACCGCAAGGAGGGCGGCCAGCGCCGCCCAGCCATACGCCGCGACGATGGGCAAGCCGCCTGCACGACGCAGATTGTCGCCGAGCAGACCCGCGAAAAGGAGGAGCCCCGCGGTGCTTGCGACCGCGCCGGCGATGACCAGCTCGATGCGCCCCAGGTACATGCTCGCGGTCAACAGCACGATACCCGGCACGAACGTCCAGAAGACCAGCTTGATCGGCCAGTGCGCGGCCAGCGCATGCCGCGTTGCGACCGGCAGGAGCTGCACGGCCGCGCCGATCGCTGTGGTGGTCAGTACGCCCAAAACCAGAAGATGCACGGCAGCGAGCGCCGGAACCATGCCACCGCGAAAGCCAATCACCTGCTCCGCGGCGAAGATCAGCACCACCCACATCGCGACATGGAACAACGCAGCCGCGGCGAAGAAGCGGAACGGTATCGACGCCGGCAGCAGCCGGCTTTTCGCGCCTCCGAGAAAACCGGCCGCGGCCGTCATGCGCTCATCCGCACGAGGCGCAGACGATACCCCTCGGTGCAGTCGGCAGCGCCGCACCCTTCTGCCATCAGCTCGTGGGCCCAGCCCCGGTCATCGAGCTCGGAATAGAGAAAGAGCGGTTCCTGATCGAGATGAACGATGAGGACGTCGCCCGCCTCACCGCGATCGATCAGGCCGAGGATCTCCACCATCGGGTTGGGGCACTCCAGGCCGCGCACGTCGAGATGCCGGCCATCCGCATCGTTCCAGATCCGGGAGTCCTGCGGTTTCTCGGCGCTGCAGCTCATGGTTGCCCTGCGGCCTGCGTCGCGAGCTGCTCGGTCAGGCGGCGGACGAGTGCGGCGGCCGCGAGCCGGCGATAATTTCCTGATGCCAGCGTCGTACGCACCGGCTGGACCTGCTTCTGCACCATCTTGACCAGCTGCTGCAGCGTCGCCTCATCAGGTCGCCGGCCCAACAGGGAGTCAGTCCCATCGAGCAGGAACGGGCGAGGGTTGGTACCCGTCAGGCCGACATGCAAGGCGGATAGCTTGTCCCGTTCGACGGCGAGCGCAACGGCAACGCCGGCGAGCGGGAAATCCATTGCGCCGCGCACGCGCACCTTGGCGTAACCCGAATGGAGCGCATTGGGTGGCACATGCACGGCGACGACGAGCTCGCCGGCGGCGAGCGCCAAATGGGCGCGGCCGTCGTCCGCATAAAGACCGGCGAGGGGGATTCGCCGGCGCCCAGAACTTCCGGCGATCTGTACCTCGGCATCGAGCACCAGCAGCGCCGGCGCGAGATCGCCACTGAACGCAGCGTGACAACGCTGCCCCTGCGGCGCGACATGGCAAATGTCCCCGCCGTACTTGAGACAATAGCCATTCGCGTGTCGCCACCATTCACTTTGGTTGTAGTAAATGCAGCGAGTGTCAAGGCAGAGGTTGCCGCCGACGGTGGCCAGGTTGCGATGGCTCGGACCGGCAATGGCGGTGACCGCTTCGGCAATCGCGGCATGGCGTTCGCGAATCGCTGCACAAGCACCGAGCTCCACCAGCGTGACGCCGCCACCGATGTATGCACCGGCTTCCGTGCAGGTCAGCGTGTCGAGCTCCTCGATGCCATTGAGGTCGATGAGCACCGCGGGGTTGCCGAGACCCCGTCGCAAGTTGACGATGAGATCGGTCCCGCCCGCAAGGAATCGGCTGCCCTCGTGACTGCGTTGCGCCGTTACTGCAGCCTCGACTGTCCCGGCGCGCACGACACGGAAATCGCAGAGGGGCAGGGTCATGAGGCGGCCATCCGTGACTTGGCAAGCCGCGCACGCCGACGACGCTCGAGCAGCGCCTCCACGAGGCGATCCGGCGTGACCGGCAACTGGTCGAAGTCGATGCCCGTTGCATCAGCAATCGCGGCAATGAGCGCCGGCATCGATGCGGCCAGCGCACCTTCGCTCGCTTCCTTGGCGCCGAAGGGTCCATTGGGATCGTGGCTCTCGACGATATGGACCTCGATCGGCGGCGACTCGGCCATCGTCGGCACGCGGTACTCGAGCAGGCTTGCGTGCGCCGGCAAACCCTCGAGGTAGCGGGTTTCCTCGCTGATCGCCTGGCCGAAGCCCATCCACACCGAGCCTTCGATCTGGCCCTCGACGGCGAGCGGATTGAGCGCGTGACCGCAGTCGAGCGCAACCCACACCTTGTCTACGGTAATCGAGCCGGTGGCCTCGTCGACGCTCACCTCCACGACTTGCGTCGAATAGCTGAATCCCATGGTCCCGCCAACTGCACCGCCTTTGTGCTTGCCGCCCTGCGCCTCGGGCGGACAGGTGAACGTGCCCTTCACGGTGATCGTTCCTACATCGACCAGCGCCGCCTTCACGACATCCGCGAAGGGCAGCGGAGACTGCACACCGTGTATCACTCGGAACATGCCGCCGGCGCACTCAACGTCCTCTGGGGGCGCTGTGAACTTGTGGGCGGCGGCCTCGATGAGAATCTTTTTCAGCTGGGTGGCAGCATCGATTGCTGCATTGCCGACCATGAGGGTGATGCGCGAGGAATACGCCCCATTATCCTTGGGCGTGAGCTCGCTATCGCCGGAAATCACGCGCACCTGCTCGAGCGGCAGGTCGAGCGTCCTGGCCACCGCGATCGCGACCATCGTCGAAGATCCCTGGCCGATGTCGGGAGCGCCGGTCAGCGCCGTGACGACGCCATCCCAATCGAGCTTGAGGTTGACGACCGCGTGAGGTTCGCCGGTCCAGTGGATCGGCTTGGCGGCCCCGCTCACATAGTGCGAGCAGGCCATGCCGAGACCTTTGCCCGGCGGCAGCTTGCCCCGGCGCTCGCGCCAGCCGCTCGCCCGCTCGACGCGCTCCAGGCACTCGCCGAGCCCGTAACTGTTGACCATGAGATCGTTGAGGGTTCGAGTCGGCACCTTGAGCAGATTCGCGCGGCGCACTGCGAACGGATCAAGTTCGAGCTCACGCGCCATGCGGTCGACCAGCACCTCAAAGGCATGGCGTGCATTGACTGCGCCATGTCCTCGCATGGCGCCGCACGGTGGCAGGTTGGTGTAGACACGGTAGCCGTCGTACTTGACGGCAGGAATGTCGTACAGGCCGTGCAGCAGCGCGCCGGCATAGAGGATTGTGATGATCCCGTAGCCGGCGTAGGCGCCGCCCCTTTGCACGATCTCGCATTCGCAGGCAGTGATGCGGCCGTCTCTCTTCATTCCCAGCTTGAGCCGCGTCGTCGTCTGCGGTCGCGCGCGATGCGTGATGAAGCACTCTTCGCGACTGAGCTCCATCAGCACTTTGCCTTGCGCGGCGCGCGCCAGCAGTGCGGTCACGATCTCGAAAGCAAGAACCTCGACGCGCGCACCGAAGCCGCCGCCGATGAAAGGTTTGATCATATGGATGCGCGACTCGTCCATCTGCAGACAGCGCGCCAGCATCAGATGCAGGTAATAGGCGACCTGCGACACGCTTTGCATGGTCAGGCGGCCAGTGAGAGGGTCGTAGTCTGCGAGTGCGGCATGCGGCTCGATCTGCGCGTGATTGACCTCCGCGCAATCGATGGTCGCCTCGCGGATCAGATCGGCCGCTGCAAAGCCGGCGACGACGTCGCCGAACGCGTGATGCACGGCGCGTTCGAGGTTGCCGGCCTTGTTGTCGTGAAGCAGTACCGCGTCCGGCGCACGCGCGTTCTCCGAGGTGTAGTAAGCGGGAAGCTCGCGAACCTCAAGCTCGATGAGGCTCAGCGCGTGCGCGGCAGTGGCCGCGTCGACCGCCGCAACGGCGGCAACCGGCTCACCGCGGTAGCGCACCTTGCCGCGCGCAAGTGGATATTCGTTCATGGAGACCGGCAGCACGCCATAGGTGAGTGAACAGTCATCGCCCGTGATGACTGCTACCACCCCGTCGACTTCGCGCGCTTTCGAGACATCGAGGCGCAGGATCTCGCCATGGCTCACCGGACTGCGAAAGATCCGGCCGACGAGGGCGCCGGCATGCTCGAGATCCGCGGTGTAGCGCGCCCGGCCGGTGACCTTGTCGATGCCGTCGATCAGCGGCACACCGGGCCGCGCGAGTTTCCCCGATGGCGTGTACTGCGCGGTCATGACGTCGCATCCGCCGCGGCGTGAACCGACTCGATGATCTTGACGTAGCCGGTACACCGGCAAAGATTGCCGGAGAGCGCCTGGCGGATGTCCGCGTCGCTCGGGTGCGGATTGCGCCTCAGGAGCGCTTCGGCGGCCATGATCATGCCGGGCGTGCAGAACCCGCATTGCGTGCCGAGCCGTTCGTGGAAAGCGAGTTGCAGGCGGTGCAGGCGGCCGCCGTTTGCCAGGCCCTCGATCGTCTCGACTGATCGCCCGTCACAGCGGACTGCCAGGGTGATGCAAGAGGGGACAGCCACGCCGTCGACGAGCACGGCGCAGGCGCCGCATTCGCCGCCGTCACAGCCCGTCTTTGTGCCCGTCAGGCCGGCCGTTTCGCGCAGGTAGCTCACCAACAGGAGATTGTCGGCGATCGCGTCCTCGCGCCAACGCCCGTTGAGCCGCGTTCGCACGATGCGCTTCGTCGGCGGAGGCCGGTCTTGCATGAGCTCTTGTTCTCCCCCGGGGCGATTGACCGATCCGTCGTGACGCCTCCGGAACGCAACCTTGCGCGCTGGCAGAACGGCGTGGCAATCAGGAACGGCCACCCCGCCGGCACAATTGTCAAGTATTATAGTACCAAAATGCTGCTTTAGGGTCTACAATGAATCCGGTGCGTGTTTCCGGCCGACGCCGCCTCACCTGAGCGGCGGCGCGGCGGCTTGAAGCCTAAGGGCCGGCGCGACAGTGAGGCAGGACCATGAAACGAGCCGCCACTCAGATGCGAACGAGAGCCCCGTCCGTCGGTGGGTCGCAGGGGGCCAAGGGTCGACGCGTCCCGGCACGCGGCGAGGCCATCCTTATACGGCCGGCCCAGGCGGCTGACCTCTCGCAAGTGATCGCGCTCGACGAACAGGTGACGGGCATCGCCAAGGCCGATTATTGGCGCAATCTCTTTGATCGCTACCACAACCAGCACTCGACGCAGCAGTTTTTCCTGGTGGCGACGGAGGCTGACGGAGCGGGGGAGCTCGTCCTCGGCTTCATACTCGGCGAAATCCGCGCGTGGGAGTTCGGCTCCGAGCCCTGTGGCTGGGTGTTCGCCTTGTCGGTTCGGCCGGACGCACGCCTGCGGGGCCTCGGTCAGGCGCTGCTCGAGAAAATGACCGTTGAATTCAAGAAAGCGCGGGTCACCAAGATGCGCACGATGGTGGCTCGGGACCGGCGATTGCACATGCTGTTCTTTCGAGCGGCAGGGATGATGGCCGGCCCGTACATCGAGCTCGAAAAGGACCTGACGTGACGTTGGCAATGAATGCGCCGAATCTGCCGCGCCAACTGCGTCGCAAGCTGGAGCCAACGCCATGAAGCTGCAGATCTCGAGCCAACTGGCCATCTTCGCCGTACTGGAACTCATCGCCCATCCCGACCGCCAGTTATCCGTCGGCGAGATCGGCGCCAAGTACGGCGTTTCCAACCACCACCTGGCCAAGGTCATGAACGTGCTCGGGCGTGCCGGGCTGGTTCGATCGGTCCGCGGCGCAGGCGGCGGATATCAGTTCTGCGGCAGCGCGCGCCGCACGACGCTTCTCGACCTGATCGAGTTGTTCGAAAAACTCGGACCCACGGGCCGGGAAGATGAGGAACTCGGCGAACGCACCAGCGAGGGCCGGGCACTCCTGCAAGTGCTGCAGGAGATCGATGATATCGCGCGCTCGACGCTCGGCTCGATCACGATCGCGACGATGCACAAGCTCGTGGAGCGGCACCAGGCCGGCAGGCCGCGCGCTGCTGCCGCGAGTGCTATGGCAGAGGAGCGCTGATTCCCCGCCGGCTGGTCGGCGGTGGCTTCATTGCGGCGCGAGTCACTACGGACAGGTCGGACGTGATGAATCCGCAGCCCAGTTACAACGCCGCCGTCGACTTCGTCGATCGTAACGTCGACGAAGGACGCGGCGACAAGGCGGCATTCATCGATCCCTCCCGTGCACTGACCTACCGTGAGCTGCTTGACGCGGCGGTGCGCATCGGCCCGATGCTCGCCCGCTTCGGCGTTGAACGCGAAGACCGCATCGCGATGGTGATGCTTGATACGGTGGATTTCCCGATCCTGTTCTGGGGTGCGATCCGCGCCGGTGTCGTGCCGGTCCTGCTCAATACGCGGCTGACCGTCGACCAGTATCAGTTTCTTTTCGAGGATTCGCGCGCCAAGGTCGCCTTCGTGTCCCCGGCGCTCCTGCCGCTGGTTGAAGCGGCGGCCCGGGGCGTTCCGACGCTGACGACCACCGTTGTCGTCGGGGGTGGTCCACAGTCCTATCTACGTCTGGACGCACTGCTGCAGGCCGAACAACCCGCGGCACCGGCGCAAACCTGCGCCGACGAGGTGGCGTACTGGCTCTATTCATCCGGCACCACGGGTACGCCCAAAGGAGTGATGCATGTGCATTCGACTCCGCGACTCGCCGCATGGCACGTCGGGCAGCGACGCCTGGGGATTCGCGAGGACGACATCAGTTTTTCCGCCGCCAAGATGTTTTTCTCCTACGGGCTGGGCAATTCGATCATCTGCTCCATGGGTGTCGGCGGAACCACGGTGCTCTACCCGGAACGACCCTCGCCGCAAACCGTATTCGAAATGCTGCACACCTATCAGCCGACGATCTTCTATGCGGTGCCCACGCTGTATGCCTCGATTCTGGCGGACCTGCGGTGTACGCCCGCGCTCAGCTCCAGTCGGCTCCGGCTGTGCGTGTCAGCTGGCGAGCCGCTGCCCGCCCATATCGGCGAGGAATGGAAGGCGCGCTTCGGTCTTGACATCGTCAACGGCGTCGGCTCGACGGAGCTCGGGCATCTGTTTCTGTCCAATCTGCCGGGCCAGGTCGAATGCGGCACGTCCGGAGTGTCGATCGACGGCTATGATCTGCGGCTGGTCGACGACGAAAACCGCGACGTGCCGTATGGTGAAATCGGCGAACTTCTCGTGCGCGCCCCGACCGCGGCAAGCGGGTACTGGAATCAGCGCGCCAAGACGCGCCGGACATTCGAGGGGGAATGGACCCGTACCGGCGACAAGTACGTGCGACGCGAAGACGGCGTCTACATCTACTACGGGCGCACGGACGACATGTTCAAGGTGAGCGGCATCTGGGTGTCACCCTTCGAGGTGGAGGCTGCCCTCGTCAGCCACCCGCGCGTGCGAGAGGCGGCCGTGATACCCGTCGAGGATGGCGCCGGCCTGGTTAAACCCAAAGCCTTTGTCGTGCTCAAGGACCGCAACGGTGGGGAACCGGGGCGCGCGCTTTATGAGGAGCTCAAGGTGCACGTCAAGGTCGCCATCGGTCCGTGGAAATACCCACGCTGGATCGAGTTTGTCGACAGCTTGCCGAGAACTGCGACGGGCAAGTTGCAGCGCTACCGGCTGCGCGAATGGGGTGGGGGCGCTCCTCCCGGTGATCAGCGTGCCGATGCGGCCGAGAATGCCACCGGGGTTTCGTTGCCGAGCGCGACTGCGGGAGAACGCCGATGATCAACCTCTCATCGGCGGACCGCATCGTCACGATGACGCTGAGCCGACCGCCGGTCAACGCCATCAACACCGAGTGGCTGGCGCTGCTCGATCATGGACTCGACGAGCTGGCGGCACGCGCCGACTGGCACGTGCTGCACTTACGATCGGACCAGAAGGTGTTTTGCGCCGGCGCCGATCTCAGCGAAATCCGCGAGCGCTTTGGCGCCGAGGACGGTCCCGATCAAATGCTGGCGTATGTCGCAGCGATGCAGCGACTGTACGCGCGCATCGAGCGCTTGCCGCAAGTCACGCTGGCGGAGATTGGCGGGGCGGCCATGGGCGGAGGACTGGAGCTTGCGCTCGCCTGCGATCTGCGCATCGTCGCGGCCGAGGCCAAGCTCGGCCTGCCCGAGGCGCGACTCGGCCTGATTCCCGGCGGCGGCGGTACGCAGCGCCTCGCCAGACTTTGCGGTCGGGCGGTTGCTGCGCGGTTGATTCTTGGCGCCGAGGTGATCGACGGCGAAACGTCTGCCGCACTCGGTATCGCGCACTGGTCCGTGCCGCGCGCGGAATTACCGGGTCGCGCCGCGGAAGTGGTGCGGCGACTTGCAGAGCTGCCCGCCGCCGCGCTCGCCGCGTGCAAGCAGTGCATTGCCGCCGCCGGCGAACCCGGCCGTGGCGGCTATTCCGATGAGCTCGAGCATACACGCCGATTGCTGACGAATCCTGACACGCAGCGGCGTGTCGAGGCGTTCCTTTCCGGCAGTCTTCAATAAGCAGGCTACGTGCCGAGGAGCTGACAATGAGACTCGAGGGGCGGACGGCGCTGGTGACCGGGGGCGCTTCAGGCATTGGAAGAGCGACGGTTCTCGCACTTGCACGCCATGGCGCCACCGTGGTGTGCGCGGACGTGAACGAAGCAAAAGGCACGGAACTCGCGCGCGAGGCGGCTGATGCCAAACTAGCCGTCGAGGCCGTCGGGATCGACCTCGCCGATCCCAGGTCGACACGGCGCTGCGCTTCCGAGGTGCTCCAACGCCATCCGCGTGTCGATATTCTGGTCAATGGCGCGGGCTGGGGCGACATCCAGCCCTATATGGAAAACGCCCCCGATTTCATCGATCGGATCATCGCCATCAACCTCGGCGGTCCGGTGCATTTCACGCAGGCGTTGCTGCCGCCGATGATCGCCGCGAACCGGGGCAAGATCGTCAACATCGCCAGCGATGCGGGCCGGGTCGGCAGCAGCGGTGAGACCGTGTACGCCGCGGCCAAAGGCGGCGTCATCGCCTTTACAAAATCCCTCGCGCGCGAGGTCGCCCGCTACTCGATCAATGTCAACTGTGTCTGTCCGGGCCCGACCGATACACCGATGCTGGCGACACGCTCGGAAAAGCTGCGCGACGCCTTTGTGAAGGCCATCCCTTTTCACCGCTTCGCCAGGCCGGAAGAGATCGCGGATGCGATCCTGTTCTTTTCGGGCGACAGCTCGAACTACGTCACCGGGCAGATATTGAGCGTCAGCGGCGGATTGACCTTCGCCGGCTGAGGGCCCATCACTACGAGGATGCGATCATGAGCAAAACGGCCCAGCGCTTTCACCCGACCCGCCTCGACTTCGCCAATTTCAGGCCCGAGCACTTCCTGTGGCAGGTCGATGGCAGGGTTGCCACCATCACCCTCAACCGTCCCGAAAGGAAGAATCCGCTGACGTTCGAAGCCTACGCAGAGTTGCGTGAGACATTCCGCAATCTACCCTACGCGGATGGCATCAAGGTCATTGTGATCACCGGCGCCGGTGACAATTTCTGCTCGGGTGGCGACGTGCACGAGATCATCGGTCCGCTGGTCGAGATGCAGCGAGCGGACGACATGCCGGGCCTGCTGGCGTTCACCCGCATGACCGGCGACCTGGTCAAAGCGATGCGCGCGTGCCCGCAGCCGATCGTGTCGGCGATCGACGGCGTTTGCGCCGGCGCGGGCGCCATCATCGCCATGGCCTCCGACCTGCGCTGCGGAACGGCGCGCAGCAAGGTCGCCTTCCTGTTCGTGCGCGTCGGGCTCGCGGGCGCCGACATGGGTGCCTGTAACATGTTGCCGCGGATCATCGGCGCGGGACGCGCAGCGGAGCTGCTCTACACGGGTCGCGCGATGGACGGACCGGAAGCCGAGCGCTGGGGTTTCTACAACAGGATGTGTGAGCCCGGATCCGTGCTGGCGGATGCACAGGCGCTGGCGAAGTCGCTCGCCGAGGGTCCGACCTTTGCCCACGCCATGACCAAGAGATGCATCCATCAGGAATGGAGCATGGGCATCGACGACTCTGTCGAAGCCGAAGCGCAGGCGCAGGCGATCTGCATGCAGACGAAGGACTACGAGCGCGCTTATCTCGCTTTCGTCAACAAGCAGAAGCCGGCATTCGCGGGTGATTGATGACAGATCGCGCACTGTCAGGTCGGCACGCGGTCATCACCGGCGCCGGACGTGGCATCGGTGCCGCCATCGCGGGATCGCTCGCGGCGCTCGGCGCACGCATCACGCTTCTCGGGCGCACGCGCAGCACGCTCGAGCGCACGGCCGCCGGACTGGCGGCAGAAGTTCCGGCTTACATTGCCGAATGTGACGTCGCCGACGAGCAGCAGGTGCAGCGCGCATTCGACAGCGCCCGCCGGACCCTGGGGCCGGTGCACATCCTGGTCAACAACGCGGGCCAGGCGCGCAGTGCGCCCTTCACCAAGACCGACGCCGCGCTTTGGACCTCCATGCTCGCCGTCAATCTCACCGGTCCCTATCTGTGCACACGCGTGTCGCTGCCGGACATGCTGGCGGCCGGCTTCGGGCGCATCGTCAACATCGCGAGCACGGCAGGGCTCACCGGTTATCCTTACGTCAGCGCCTATTGCAGCTCGAAACACGGTCTGATCGGACTCACGCGGGCACTCGCGCTCGAGCTGGCGGAACGCAACATCACGGTGAACGCCGTGTGTCCCGGTTACACGGACACCGATATGGTGCGATCGGCGGTCGAGAACATCCGCAAGAAGACCCGCCGGACGGAGGCCGAGGCGCTGACCGCATTGACCGAGCGCAATCCGCAGCGGCGCCTGATCACGCCAGCCGAAGTCGCACACGCCGTCATCTGGCTGTGTCTGCCTGGAACCGAGAGTGTGACCGGTCAGAGCATCGCGCTCGCGGGCGGAGAAATCATGTGACCGCAGCCGGAGATCACACATGAGCCTGCCGGCGCACATCGACTGGCCCTTCTTTGGTCCGGAGCATAAGGATCTGTTGCAACGGCTGACCACATGGGCCGGGTCGCATCTTGCGCGACGCGTCCACCCGGACGGGCGCGAGGCGGTGGATAGCGCCTGTCGCGAGCTGGTGCGGTTGCTCGGACTGGGAGGGTTTACGCGATATTGCGTGCGTGCTGCCGACGGTGGTGCGCTTCCCGAGTTTGACGTGCGCGCGATCGCGCTCATCCGCGAGCATCTGGCCTGGCACGACGGCCTCGCCGATTTTGCGTTTGCGATGCAGGGCCTGGGGAGTGGGGCGATCTCGCTGGCCGGCTCGCCGCAGCAGCGCCGACACTACCTGCCGGGCGTGGCGGAAGGCGAGCGCATTGCCGCTTTTGCATTGTCCGAGCCCGACGCCGGGTCGGATGTGGCCGCCATGCGCTGCAGCGCGCGACGCGAAGGCGATGAGTACGTGCTTGACGGTGAGAAGACGTGGATCTCGAACGGCGGCATCGCTGATTTCTACTGCGTCTTCGCGCGCACGCTGCCAGCCGAACGGCGCGCGGACGGCAGCATTGCGGCCCGGGGTATCAGTGCATTTGTCGTCGATGCAGATACGCCCGGCTTCTCGATCGCCGAGCGCATCGAGGTGATGGCGCCCCATCCGCTCGCCACCCTGCGATTCGATGCGTGTCGCGTCCCGGCGCATCAGCGACTCGGTGAGGAGGGCGATGGCTTCCGGATCGCGATGCGCACCCTCGACATCTTCCGGACCTCGGTTGCGGCAGCCGCGCTCGGCTTTGCGCAGCGGGCGCTCGATGAATCGTTGCGGTATGCCGCCGAGCGCCCGATGTTCGGGAAGAAGCTCGCGGACTTTCAATTGACACAGGCCGCACTTGCCGACATGGCAACGGAACTGGAGGCGGCGCGGTTGTTGACGTATCGAGCGGCGTGGCTGCGCGATCGCGGCGACTCGATCACGCGCGAAGCCGCGATGGCAAAAGCAGCTGCGACGGAGACGGCGCAGCGCGTGATCGACCGCGCGCTGCAGATGTTTGGCGGCCGCGGCGTGGTGTCGGGTCAGATCGTCGAGCGCCTGTATCGGGACATTCGCGCTCTGCGCATTTACGAGGGCGCGACGGAAGTGCAGAAGCTCATTATCGGCAGGGAGCTCCTCAAGAGCGTACAGCGGACGTGACCAGCCGCTTTTCGCTCAAATAGAAGTGCCACAACAGGCGTGCCGCCACCGCGCGCCACGGCCGCCAGGGCTCGGCCATTTTCTCAAGCCGTTCGGGCGTGGGCCGCTTGCGCATTCGCTTGATCCGTTGCGCCGCGGTGAGCAGCGCGACGTCGCCGGCAGGGAACGCATCCGGCCGGCGCAGAACCATCAGCAGATACACGTTCGAAGTCCAGGCGCCGATACCCTTGATGCGCGTGAGGCCGGCATGAACCTGCTCGTCGTCGAGGCCAGCGAGCCGGTCGAGATCGAGCGCCTTGCTGTCAATCGCCCGGGCGAGCTCTCTCGCGTAGAGCGTTTTCTGGCGACTGAACCCCACGCGCTTCAACGTCACGTCATCGAGGTCGAGAAAGTGCACCGGCTCGAATGCGGGCAGGGTGGCCTTCAGTCGCTCGAATGCCGCGCGGGCGGATGCGAGCGAGACCTGTTGCTCGAGGATGAGATGAACGAGCGTCGGAAACCCGGGATCGCGTCCCCATAACGGCGGTGGCCCATACCGCCGCGCGATCTGTGCCAGGTCGGGGTCGCGGCGCGCGAGAATCCGAACTCCGCGCCGCAGGCTTGTTTCATCCAGCGCTTTCGGCGTCAACGTCAGCCTTTGCGTTCTGCTCCAAGGAGCCGGCGCTTGCGTTCCACGCCCCAGTGATAACCGCCCAATCCTCCGTCGCTCTGTACCACCCGATGACAAGGCACCACCAGGGCGGTGGGATTGGCACCGCAGGCATTCGCGACCGCGCGGACCGCTTCCGGCCGGCCGATGCTGCGCGCGACTTCAGCGTAACTGCGCGTCTCGCCGCGCGGAATCTTCTGCAATGCGCGCCATACCTGCATCTGGAATGCGGTCCCGCGCACGTCGAGCGGAAGGCTGACGTCCGGAGCGCGGCCCTCGGCGATGGCAACGATGCCACGCACCCACTCCGCGTGAGCGCGATCGTCCCGGTTGATCTCGGCGGCGCAGAACTCGTCGCGCAGCAATCGCTCCAGCGCGTCGGCCTCTTCGCCGAGTTGCACTGCGCAGATGCCCTTGTCCGTCGTTGCGACCAGCAACTGGCCCAGAGAGGTCGGAACGACCGAATAGCGGATGCGTTCGCCAAGTCCACGTTCCCGATAGCGCCGCGGCGTCATGCCCATCGATCGCGCCGAGCGTTCGTATACGCGGCTCGAGGAACTGAATCCCGATGCGTAGATCGCGTCGGTGACCGAGGCGCCCTGGCGAAGGACGAGTTTCAACTGATCCATGCGTACAGCCTCCGCATACTCGAGTGGTGAAAGCCCGACGTACTGCTTGAATACGCGCTGCAGGTGAGCCGGCGACAACGAAAACCGCTTGCCGAGACGCGCGAGCGTGACCGGCTCATGGGTGGCGCTGCGGATGAAGTGGCAGATGCTCAATGCCCGTTCGGCGGCCGGATCTCGCAGGCTCTCGCGATCCGGATGACAGCGCTTGCAGGCCCGAAAGCCAGCCTGGCGCGCCAGCTCGGGTGCCGCAAAAAATAGCACGTTCTCGCGCCGCGGCTTGCGCGCCGGGCAAGACGGGCGGCAATAGATACCGGTCGTCCGGACACCGATGATGAAGCGGCCGTCGTAACTGCGATCGCGGTCGATACAGGCACGCCACAGCGTATCGCTGCTGTCATGGGACTGGAGACGTGCGTTCATGGGCGCGTACGGTACGTGACGTGGCGGGAACGATCCATCCGGATCGTGCGATGCAATCGCCCCTGACCGCATCCCTCTCGCGCAGGCGGGAGAACGGAAAGTGGAAAAGAGGAGCGACATACGTCAAATCGCCCTGTCCGCAGCAACGCGAGCGGCCGTCGGCGGAATTTACAGATCCGGCCGCGGGGTACAGGGTCACTTCGGCAAGCGCTTGATTGAAGGGCACGCGCCTGGATTGGTCCCGCTCTTGCATCGCATCTCGAAGGGGAAGCCATGCACAAACCGAGTGCGGCCGACGAAGAATCGACGGCGATGTCCGACCTGGTCTTGAGCCAGCTCCGGGGCATGACGCTGGTCAGCCCGGGCGTACTCACCGAGCGCCGCGAGAGGATCGAGCGGCGGCGCTTGAGCGTGCGGTCGGTCGTTTATGGGGGAGTGCGCCCGCGCCGACGCGACCCGCGTCGCGCCGCCGACGTGACGCAACCAGTCGTCGATTGGCACGAGGCGCACCTGCTCGCGGTCTCGATAGCCATTCTCCTGCTGTGTTGCGCGGATGCCTTCCTCACGCTCAAGCTGCTGTTCACCGGTGCGAGTGAGCTCAACCCCATCATGGCGAAGCTCCTCTCGATCGATGTCACGCTGTTCGCCGGCGCCAAGATGGCACTCACGGGCGGCGGCATTCTGATGCTCGTCCTGCTGTCGCGCATCCGATTGTTTGGCGTGATCCGGGGCGCGCAAGGGCTCTATGGCATCCTCGCGGGCTACCTGGCGTTGGTCCTATACGAGCTGCTGCTGCTCTCCAGCTTCTACGCATAATCCTTCTTGACCCGGCCCGTGGCGATGCAAGGTTCGCGCGCATCCAAAGGCGTGCGCGCGTTTCTCAATTGGATTGCCATGGGCTACACTAACGCGCCGCAGTTACGCGCGCAGGTCCTTGATTTTCCAGCATGAACGATCGCTTGAGCGAGCAGTACGCGACCTCGCCGCTGTATGGCGGCAACGCGCCGTTTATCGAGGCGCTGTACGCAGACTACCTGCGAGACCCGGCCTCCTTGGCTCTCCAGTGGCGCGAGTACTTCGACAGGATCCGCGGTGACTCGCGCGATGAGGCGGCGCACGGAGAAGTGATCGTCAGCCTGCGCGATCGCGGGCAGCCGGCGCGCGTCGTCGATGACGACAAGGCGCACGAGGCGAGCGCCAAGCAGGGCGCCGTGTCGAGGCTCATCCAGGTGTACGCGAACCGCGGTCATCTCATCGCGCGGCTCGATCCATTGGGGCTCACGCAGCGCCCGATTCCAAGAGTGCTGGAGCTCGATTACTTCGGACTGTCAGCAGCGGATCTCGATTCGGAATTCTTCACCGGCAGCCGCACCCTTGCGATCCCGCGTTTAATGAAGCTCAAGGACATCCTCGAGCAGCTTCGCTACATCTATTGCGACACGATCGGCGCGGAGTTCGCGCACGTGTCGGACTCCGAAGAGCGCCTGTGGTTGCAGGATCGCTTTCAAAACGGGCGCATCCAGCAGGTTTTCACGGCCGAGGAGAAGCGCAACATCCTCGGACAGCTCTCCGCCGCGGAGGGCCTCGAGCGTTACCTGCATACCAAGTACGTCGGCCAGAAGCGTTTCTCGCTCGAGGGTGCCGACAGTCTCATTCCGCTGCTCGACGATCTGATCCAGGAGGGAGGAAAGGCCGGGGTTGAAGAGTGCGTGGCCGGTATGGCGCACCGCGGACGGCTCAACGTCCTGGTCAACCTGCTCGGCAAGCCGCCCAGCATGCTGTTCGCCGAGTTCGAAGGGCACTACGACGTCAGCGGCGTGCGCGGCTCGGGCGACGTCAAGTATCACAAGGGCTTTTCCGCGGACCTCAAGACGCCGGGCGGAAACGTGCACGTGGCGCTCGCCTTCAATCCGTCGCACCTCGAGGTCGTGGGTCCAGTGGTCGAGGGGTCGGTGCGAGCGCGTCAGGATCGCCGGGGCGATAACCGCAGCGCCAAGGTGCTGCCCGTACTCATGCATGGCGATGCGGCATTCGCCGGTCAGGGCGTCGTCATGGAAACGCTGCAGCTGTCGCAGGCACGCGGTTTCTCGACCGGTGGCACGATCCACATCATCGTCAACAACCAGGTCGGCTTCACCACCAGCAGCCCCGCCGACGCGCGCTCGACGCTCTATTGCAGCGATGTCGCGAAGATGGTCGAAGCGCCGATCTTTCACGTCAATGGCGACGACCCCGAGGCCGTGGTGTTCGTCACGCGCCTGGCGCTCGAATACCGCGTGAAGTTTCACAAGGATATCGTGATCGACCTGGTGTGCTATCGGCGCCACGGACACAACGAGGCGGACGAGCCCGCCGCAACGCAACCGATGATGTACCAGGCGATCCGCAAGCACCGGACGACGCGCAAGCTCTACGCGGACAAGCTGGTTGCGCAGCGAGTCCTGAGCGAAGCCGAGGTCGCAGAGATCGTCGAGCAGTACCGCCGCGGTCTCGACGAGGGGAAGCCGCAGGCGCGCGCGTCACTGGGCTTGATCGGCAACAAGTACACGGTGAACTGGTCGCGCTACCTGCAGGCGGACTGGCATGAGGACTTGCGCACGGCAGTCGAACTCCCCACGTTGCAGTCGCTAGGCCAGCGGATCACCGAATACCCCTCTGATATTGTCCTGCACCCGCGAGTCGCGCAGGTCGTGGGCAATCGGCGGAAGATGGTCGCCGGCGAGATGCCCCTGGATTGGGGCTGCGCCGAGGCCCTCGCATTCGCCTCACTGCTGCAGGATGGATTCCCGATCCGCCTCGTCGGCCAGGATACCGCCCGCGGCACGTTCTTTCACCGCCATGCCGTGTTCCACTGCCAATCGACGGGCACGTGCTTCGTTCCGCTGCAGCACATTGCGCCCGGCCAGCCGCAGTTCAACGTCATCGACTCGGTGCTGTCCGAAGAGGCGGTGATGGGGTTCGAGTATGGCTACGCGACCACCGATCCGCTCACGCTCGACATCTGGGAAGGCCAGTTCGGCGATTTCGCGAACGGCGCGCAGGTGATCATCGACCAGTTCATCAGCTCCGGTGAGGCGAAGTGGGACCGCGTCTGCGGCCTGACGCTGTTTCTGCCGCACGGCTACGAAGGCCAGGGGCCCGAACATTCCTCGGCGCGACTCGAGCGATTCCTGCAGTTATGCGCCGAGAACAACATGCAGGTGTGCGTGCCTTCGACAGCGGCGCAAATGTTTCACATGATCAGGCGGCAAATGCTGCACAGTTTCCGCAAGCCATTGATCGTGATGACACCGAAGAGCCTGTTGCGCCACAAGCAGTCGGCTTCGGAGCTCAAGGAGCTGGTACAGGGTCGCTTCTACGCCATCATCGATGATCAGCCCGAGCGCGCGGCGCAGGCGGTGCAGCGCATCGTCTTCTGCAGCGGCAAAGTGTATTTCGATCTGCTCGAGCAGCGGCAGAGGCGCGAACTCCGCAACGTCGCGCTGGTGCGCATCGAGCAGCTCTATCCGTTTCCGACAGAAGAATACGCCGCTGTCATTGAAGGCTATCCGAACGCGCAGGAAATCGTCTGGTGTCAGGAAGAGCCCCAGAACCAGGGCGCGTGGTACCAGATCCGTCACCGGCTGCAGGTGCGGCTGACGGCGAAACACACGCTGCTCTATGCGGGGCGCGCGCCGGCTGCCGCGCCGGCGACTGGCATCCACGAGATGCATGAAGAACAGCAGCAGGGACTGGTGCAGGCGGCCTTGATTGCCACCGCGACCGAGGATTCGGGCCGGGAAACGGCGCGTTTGACGCCAAACGCCCTCAGGAAGACCTCATGACCATCGAAGTCCGGGTTCCTCAGCTTCCAGAGTCGGTCGCCGATGCCACGCTGGTCGCGTGGCACAAGAAGCCCGGCGATCCGGTGCAACGCGACGAGAACCTGGTCGATCTGGAGACCGACAAGGTGGTCCTCGAAGTTCCGGCGCCAACCGCCGGCGTGATTCGCGAGCTCAAGGTCGACAACGGAGCGACGGTGACCAGCGGGCAGGTGCTCGCGATTCTGGAAGAAGGCGCTGTGGCCGCAGCGGCGCTGAAGCAGGAGGCACCGCAGCCAAGAGCCGCGCCGCCAGCACCGAAAGCAGAGAAGTTGAGCCCGTCCGTGCGCCGCATGGTGGAGGAGAACAAGCTTGATGCGAGGCAGATCGCCGGATCGGGGCGAGACGGACGCATCACCAAGTCCGACGTCGTCGACCATCTCGGTCAGCAAGCCACGGCGCCAGCCGCGAAACAGCCGATGGCCGCGTCCACTGTGGCCAGAGCCGTGACGCCAGGCAGCCGCGCCGATCGACGCGTGCCGATGACGCGGTTGCGGGCGCGCATCGCCGAGCGAATGGTGCAGGCGCAGGCCGCACAGGCGCTGCTGACGTCATTTAACGAAGTGGACCTGAAGGCGGTGCAGGATCTGCGCGCACGCTACAAGGAGCGCTTCGAAAAGGAACACGGCGTACGGCTCGGGCTCATGTCCTTCTTCGTCAAGGCGTCGGTTGAGGCATTGAAACGATTCCCGGTGGTCAATGCTTCCGTGGAAGGTGACGACATCGTCTACCATGAATTCTTCGATATCGGTGTGGCGGTATCGACGGATCGCGGGCTGATGGTGCCGGTCCTGCGTGACGCGGATCAGATGAGCTTCGCGCAGATCGAGAGGAGCGTGGCCGAGTACGCGGGAAGGGCGCGCGAGGGCACGATCAAGCTCGAGGAGCTCACCGGTGGTACGTTCAGCATCACCAATGGCGGCGTGTTCGGCTCGCTCATGTCGACGCCGATCGTCAATTCACCGCAAAGCGCGATCCTCGGAATGCACAAGATCCAGGATCGTCCGATGGTGGTCGATGGCCAGGTGAGCGTGCGGCCGATGATGTATCTCGCGCTGACCTACGATCACCGCATCATCGACGGTCGTGAAGCCGTGCAGTTCCTCGTCGCCATCAAGGATTGTCTCGAGGATCCGGCGCGCATGGTCGTCGGCGTCTGAGAGACCCCTGGGACTCCCTCCCTATATATGTCTGAAGCGTACGACGTGATCGTGATCGGCGGTGGCCCGGCAGGGTACCCGGTGGCGATTCGTGCCGGCCAGCACAAGCTGAAGGCGGCGTGCATCGACGAGTGGAAGAATCTGGATGGCGCGCACGCCTTTGGGGGCACCTGTCTCAACGCGGGTTGCATTCCATCCAAGGCGTTGCTCGAATCATCCGAGCTCTACCACCGCGCGCACGTCGAACTCGCGATCCACGGCATCAAGCTCGGCAGCATCGCCCTCGATCTCGCAGCCATGCAAAAGCGCAAGGCGGCGATCGTCAAGGCGAGCACCAACGGTATCAACGCGCTCTTCAGAGCGGCCGGCGTCACGGGACTACACGGGCACGGCAGGCTGCTCAAGGGGAGAAGGGTCGAATTCATCGCGTCCGATGGATCGAAGCGCGAGCTCGAGGCGAAGCACGTCGTCCTCGCCTCAGGCTCAGTACCCATTGAGCTCAAGTCCGCGCCGTTCAACGGCCAGAGCATCGTCGATTCGTGGGGCGCGCTCGAGTTCGGCAGCGTGCCCAAGCGTCTCGGTATCATCGGCGCGGGTGTGATCGGGTTGGAGCTGGGCAGCGTGTGGCGACGGCTCGGCAGCGAGGTGGTGATGCTCGAAGCGCTGCCGGAATTCCTGCCGATAGCGGACCAGCAACTCGCGCGAGAGGCGCTCAAGCATTTCAAGAAGCTCGGGCTCAACATCCGCCTCGGCGCGAAGGTGACGGGCGCGACGCTTGCGAATTCGGTCGTGACCGTGCGGTACATCGATGCAACCGGCGAGCAGGCAATAGATGTTGACAAGCTGGCGGTCGCGATCGGACGCCGACCGTACACGGGTGATCTGCTCGGACCCGAAACGGGCGTCGAGCTCGACGAGCGCGGCTTCATCAAGGTCGATCATCAATGCAAAACCGGCGTCGAGAATGTCTGGGCCGTGGGCGACGCGGTGCGGGGTCCGATGCTGGCGCACAAGGGCAAGGAGGAGGGCGTCATGGTCGCTGACCTGATCGCGGGCCACTTCTCCGAGGTCAACTACAAGACCGTCCCGTCCGTCATTTACACCGCGCCCGAGATCGCATGGGTCGGGCTGACGGAGGAGCAGGCCAAACAGAGCGGCCGGCCGTACAAAGTGGGTACTTTCCCCTTTGCGGCGAGCGGCCGGGCAAGGGCTATGGAATCCACCGCGGGTTTCGTGAAAGTTGTCTCCGCCTCGGACGACGACGAAATTCTTGGCGTGCACATTATCGGCGCGATGGCGGGCGAGTTGATCGCGGAGGCGGTGCTGGCGATGGAGTACTCGGCCAGCACTGAAGACCTGCAACGCACGATCCATGCACACCCGACGCTGAGCGAAGCGCTGCACGAAGCGGCACTTGCCGCGGACAAGCGCTCTATCGACTTTCCGAACCGCTGACTGGGATCAGCTGCGAGTACTTCACGCGGCTGATGACGACGCTGGTGCGGATGCGCTTGATCGCCTTATCGCGACGTCGATCACGGCCAGAAAAGGTCGGCCGACCTTTTCCGGCGCGACGATTGCCGAAACGCGCTCGATGATCCCGCTGGCACGCAGCGCCTTGAGGCGTCGCTGCACGGAGGACGGCGAAGTCCCGACCAGGCGCGCGAGGACGTGGCTCGAGCGATCCGCATCCTCCTGCACCAATGCCAGCAGGCGTGCGTCGATGCGGTCGATGGTAGGCCAATCCTGACACCGACTATTCGAGTCGCAGCAGCTTGCCGTCAGCAGCGTCCGTCAACAGGTAGAGAAAACCGTCCGGGCCATTGCGAACTTCCCGGATGCGCTCTTTGCGTTCGGCCAGGAGTGATTCCTGTCCCACGATGCGGCCGCCTTCCAGATCGATGCGTCGCAACTCTCTCGCGGCAAGTGCACCGACGAACAGGTCTCCGCGCCACTGCGGGATACGATTGCCCTGGTAGAAGTCCATGCCACTGGGCGCAATCGAGGGGACCCAATACAGGATCGGCCGCTCCATTCCCGGGGCTTCGGTGCGCTCGGAAATGGTCGCGCCCGAGTAGTCGACGCCGAAGGTGATCGCCGGCCAGCCGTAGTTCGCGCCGGGCTTCAGGACGTTGACTTCGTCGCCGCCCTTTGGACCGTGCTCGTGGATCCAGATCTCCGTGGTGCCGGGGCGGACCGCGATTCCCTGCACGTTGCGATGGCCGTAGGTGTAAACGTCCGGGAGTACGCCGGGGCTCCCCACGAATGGATTATCCCGCGGGATCGAGCCGTCGTCGTTCAGGCGTACGATCTTGCCGAAATGATTGTCGAGCGACTGTGCCCGGTCGCGATAGTCGTAGCCATCACCGAGCGTCACCAGCAGCTTCCCGTCGGGGGCGAACAGCAACCGGCAACCGAAATGGCTCGCGCCAGCCTT
>DATBVX010000156.1:0-11748 GCA_036515135.1 Steroidobacteraceae bacterium | reverse complement strand
CTCTCGAATACCACAAGGCGTGTCGGGCGCTCGGCCAGGATCGTCTCGGCCGCCGCCAGGTCTTCGAGCGAAATCATCGTGTGATTGACGCCGAAGCGCGCGAACAGCCGCCGGATCATGTAGCGCGTGGGCCCGTAGGTTTCGATGAAACACAGGACGTGATCGCCCTGTTTCAGGAGCGCCAGCAGGCAATGTCCCATCGCCGCGACGCCGGAGCTGGTCGCGAGCGCATCGTCGCGCCCCTGCAACCCAGCGATCAGCAGCTCGAGCTGGCGTACCGTCGGATTCGAAGTGCGCGAGTAGTAGAAACCCGGCCGCTCGCCGCGATAGCCGCGCTCGGTCTCCTCAACCGTTTCGAACTCGAATTTCACCGACTGGTAGATCGGCGCCACCAGCGAGCGGTTGTCGTCGGGCAGTTGGATCTCGGGCGGGTGGTTGACGCGCGTTGGATGCTTCATTTGTCTTAAAATACTCGCCAACCTTTCCGGACGGAACCTGACATGGAATTCCACCTTACCGACGATCAGCTGCAGATCCAGGCGGCGGCGCGCGAGTTCGCCCAGAACGAGATCGCGCCCATCGCCGCCGAGTACGACGCGAGCGGCAAGTTTCCCTCCCCTACGATCGCCAAGGCAGGCGAGCTTGGCTTCATGGGTGTCGAGGTACCCGAGGAATACGGCGGCGCCGGGCTCGATCCGGTCAGTTTCGTTGTGATAATGGAGGAGATCGCGGCGGCCGACGCCGCGCATTCGACCATCGTCTCGGTCAACAACTCCCTCTATTGCAACGGCATCCTGCAGTTCGGCACCGAGGCGCAGCGGCGCGAGTTCGTCACGCCGGTGGCGAGTGGCAAGGCCGTGGGTTGCTACGGCCTCACCGAGCCGCAATCCGGATCCGATGCGGCGAGCATGCGGACGCGAGCGGTGCTGTCCAAGGACGGCTCGCACTACGCGATCAACGGCAAGAAGTCCTGGATCACCTCCGGCCCGGTGGCGAAGTACATGGTGCTCTTTGCCACGACCCGCCCGGAGCGCAAGGCCAAGGGAATCACGGCATTCGTCATCGACACGGAACAGAAGGGGTTCGTCCGCGGTAAGACCGAGCCCAAGCTTGGGATTCGTGCCTCGGCCACCTGCGAGGTGGAGTTCGTCGACTATCGTTGCCCGGTCGCCAACCGGCTGAGCGACGAGGGCACGGGCTTTCTGATCGCGATGACGATCCTTGATGCCGGGCGCATCGGCATCGCCGCACAAGCCTGCGGCATTGCGCGGGCCGCCTACGAGGCATCTGTGCAGTTTGCCCGCGAGCGCGTGGCTTTCGGCGCACCGATAGGATCGTTCCAGATGATCCAGGCAAAGCTCGCGGACATGAAGTGCCGGCTCGAGGCGTCGCGGCTGCTCACGTACCGCGCAGCGTGGAGCAAGCGCGAGGCGGCGAAGTCGGGCAGGCGCAATACCCTCGAGGCGAGCGTGGCGAAGCTCTATGCCTCGGAGTCCGCGATGTTCATCACGCACCAGGCGCTGCAGATTCACGGCGGCATGGGCTACAGCAAGGAAATGCCGCTGGAACGCTATTTCCGCGACGCCAAGATCACTGAAATTTACGAGGGAACCAGCGAGATTCAGCGCCTGGTGATCGCGCGACAGGAAACCGGATTGAGATAGTCGGTCATTTCGCGACCGGCCGCGGCATCGCCAGCGCCACCTTGACCCCCGGGCGCTCCATCATGCGTGCGTACCATTCAACGACGCGCGGGCTGTCCTTTTCATTGACGATGTCGGCGTAACGCTGCGGCATCCCGATCAGCATCGAGAAGAGACTCACGTCGGCCAGCGTGAACTGCGATCCGAGCATCCACGCGCCCTGCATGCCCGAATTCATCCTCTGAATCGAGACACGCACCTTGCGCCGCCAGTCCGCCAGCTGTTCCGGTGTCCACACCTGCGCGGCCGATTCGCGCCACTTGTCCTGCTGCTCCTTAAGCGGAATGCGGGACACTTTGGCCTCGAACTCCTCCTTGCTCAAGTGCTGCACGGCACTCTTGATCATCGCGTGCCAGCCGAGAAAACTGAGCGCCGGGCAGAAGTACTCGTCCACGAACTTCGTCCACATGCGCATCTGCGCGCGGCCGTAGGCATCCGCCGGTCGCAGTGGGATTTCGGGAAAGGCCTCGTCGACGTACTCGTTGATCACGGTGGATTCGGTCAGCGTCCGGCCGTCGTGGATCAGGACCGGCACCTGACCATTCGGATTGATCTTCACGAACCACGGCTCGTGCTGCTCGAAGTTCAGCAGGTTGACGAGGTGGCTCTCGAAGTCGAGCTGCTTCTCCGTCAAGGGAAGCAGCGCCTTCAATGAATTGGCGCCAGGGCCGCCGTGGTAGAGCTCGAGCATGTGCCCCTCCAGAGAAACGTGCCGGAATCAGCTTGCCCGCGGTCGCCAGTTGCGCAGTCGCTCCGCGCCCTGCTCGAGCGTCTCATCGCGCTTCGCAAAGCAGAATCGCAGCACGGTGAGCTTGGGTGGGCTCTGGTAGAAGGGCGCCAGCGGGATCGCGGCGACGCCCGCTTCGCGGATGAGCGTATCCGCAAACCCGAGGTCATCTTCGTCACTCACAGCACTGAAGTCCAGCAGCTGGAAGTACGTGCCCTCGGCTGGCGTCCAGCGAAAGCCCGTGCCTTCGAGCAGGCCACAAAGCAGATCGCGTTTGCGCGCAAAGAAGCCGGGCAGCTCGTCCAGACGATCCGGATACGTATGCAGGTAATCCGCGATCGCATATTGCTCCGGCGTGAACACCGTAAAGACATTGAACTGGTGCACCTTGCGAAACTCGGTGGTCAGTTCAGGCGGCGCAACGCAATAACCCAGACGCCAGCCGGTAGCGTGAAACGTCTTGCCGAACGAGAACACGGCGAAGCTGCGCTCGCGGAGCTCAGGGTGCGCCAGCACCGAGGCGTGGCGCCGGCCATCGAGCACGAGGTGTTCATACACTTCATCGGCCAGCACCAGGGCGTCGGTTCCACGCAACAGCTCGGCCAGAGTGTCGAGATCGCCTCGGGTCAATACGCGGCAGGCGGGGTTGTGGGGATTGTTGATGATCACCAGCCGCGTGCGCGATGAAAGCGCTTCACGCAGACGTTGCCAGGGCATGTCGAAATCCGGCAGCTCGAGCGGCAGATGGGTGCAACGGCCGCCGGTCACGCGGATCGCGGGATCGTAGGAGTCGTAGGCCGGATCGAACACGATCGCTTCGTCGCCCGTTGCGACGCAGGCGCAGATCGCCGAGAACAGGGCCTCGGTGCCGCCCACGGTGATCGTGATCTCCCGGTCGGGATCGACCTGCACTGCGTAGCTGCGCGCGATCTTGCGGGCAATCTCCTGCCGCAATTCCGGAACTCCCATCATCGGTGCGTACTGATTGCGACCGGCGCGCGTGTGCTTGTCGAGCAGCGCGCACAGCTCGGGCGCGATGTCGTAGTCCGGGAATCCCTGCGCAAGGTTGATCGCACGCAGTTCCTGTGCGCGTTGCGTCACGACGGTGAAAATCGTCGTGCCCACATCGGGAAGTTTGGAGGGGAAAGCCATGGAAGAAGTGGTTGGCAGTCGGCAGTTGGCAGTGAAGATACGGACCCTCTCGCTGTCAACCGCTAACTGCCAACCGTCAACGTTCTTCAGTTCTCACTCATTCGCCGCTACTGCCATCTGAATGTCGCGCTGCCGGACCTTTTCCTGCCGCTGCATCCACAGCGCCGAGCCGACGATACCGATGGTGACGATGAGCACCATGATGGTCGCGAGCGCATTGATGTCGGGGCTCACGCCCAGGCGCACCTTGGAGAATATGAGCATCGGCAGTGTGGTCGAGCCCGGCCCCGAGACGAAGCTCGTGATCACCAGGTCGTCCCAGGACAGCGTGAATGCGAGCAGCCAACCTGAAATGATGGCTGGCAAGATGATCGGCAAGGTGATGACGAAGAACACCTTCGCCGGACGCGCGCCGAGGTCCATCGCCGCCTCTTCAAGCGATTCATCGAACGTGGTCAGGCGCGATTGCACGACCACCGTCACGTACGCCATCGAAAACGTGATGTGCGCCAGCGTGATGGTGGTCACGCCACGCCCGGCGGGCCAGCCGAGCGCCTGGTCCATCGCCACGAACAGCAGCAACAGCGACAGCCCAGTGATGACTTCCGGCATCACCAGAGGCGCGGTCGTCATTCCCGAGAGCATGGTGCGCCCGCGAAAGCGCCCGAAGCGCGCCAGCACCAGCCCGGCGATCGTGCCGAGAACGACGGCACCGGTGGCATTGAGGCTCGCGATCTGCAGGCTGAGCTTGGCGGCATTGAGCATCTGTGCGTTGCTGAACAGCTCGACATACCACTTGAAGGAGAAGCCCGCCCACACCGTAACCAGCTTCGACTCGTTGAAGCTGAACACCACCATCGACAGGATCGGCACGTACAGGAACGCGAACCCGAACGCGAGTGCCGTGAGCACGAAAAACGAGCGCCGCTGCATCAGCGATGCACCGACATCTGCCGGCCCTGGAAGTACTGGAACACCATGATCGGGATCACGAGCAGCACCAGCATTGCGATCGCCACCGCGCTCGCCACCGGCCAGTCGCGGTTATTGAAGAATTCGTTCCACAGCACCTTGCCGATCATCAGCGAATCCGGACCGCCGAGCAGCGCCGGGATCACGAACTCACCAACGGCCGGAATGAACACCAGCATGCCGCCGGCGATGATCCCGGGAACCGACAGCGGCAGGGTAATGCGGAAAAACGCTCGGGTCGGCCGACAACCCAGATCGGCTGCGGCTTCGAGCAGCGTCAGGTCCATCTTCTCGAGATTGGCATAGAGCGGCAGCACCATGAACGGCAGATACGAGTAGGTGATGCCGACATACAGGGCAAAGTCGGTCTGCAGCATCACCAGCGGTTCGTTGATGACTCCGAGCGACATCAGCACGTTGTTGATGACGCCGTTGCCCTTGAGCAGCCCGATCCATGCGTACACGCGCAGCAGGAACGAGGTCCAGAACGGCAGGATCACCAACATCAGGAGCACGTTGCGCCACGTCGGGCTGGCGCGCGCGATGCCGTAAGCCATCGGGTAGCCGATCAGCAGGCACAGGACCGTCGAGACCGCGGCGACTCCGACGGAGTTGAGATAGGCGCGGCCATAGAGCGAGTCCGTCAGGAGAAAGGCGAAATTCGCCAGGTTGACCTTGATCTCGAGCGCCAGCTCGCCCACCCAGTCCAGGAGCGGGGCGTACGGCGGCATTGCAAGCTGCGTTTCGGAGAACGAAATCTTGAGGACGATGATGAACGGGATCGCAAAGAAGAGCAGCAACCACAGGTAGGGAATGGCGATGACCACCGCGCGACCGGTGACGCCGCGGCTGCGCAGCCACCGTCGAGACCACATGTAAGCTTCGCTGTGTGTGACACCCTGGATGAGACGAGCAATCGCAAAGGTCAACCGCTCACCCAGCGACAGAAAGGCGGGCTGGGCCACTAGAACCCCCTCACCCTGCCCTTTCCCCGCCCGTCATTGCGTCACTACCACGCCGCTGGTCGGATGCCAGTGGAGGTAGACCTGCTCGTCCCAGGTGATGCGATCCGCGGGATGGCGGATCGTGTTGGGCTGCGTGATGCGTACCATCTTTCCGCTCGCGAGTCTGACCAGGTAAATTGACAGGTCGCCCATGTAGGCAATTTCCTTCACCACGCCGCGCACGCAGTTATCGGGGCCCGGCGCTGGCTCGCGTGTCAGCGCGATCTTTTCCGGCCGCAACGCGACCCACACCGTGGCACCGGGCGCCGAACTGACACCGTGATCGATGAAAATCGTGCCGCCCAGCTCCCCGGACTCGATGCGCACATGATCCGGCTCGTCCTCGATCAGGCGGCCCTCGAACATGTTGACCGAACCGACGAAGTCGGCGACGAAGCGCGAGTTCGGATACTCGTAGATTTCCGACGGCGTACCCACCTGCACGAATTCACCGTGATGCATGACGGCGATCCGCGAGGCGAGCGTCATCGCTTCCTCCTGGTCGTGCGTCACCACCACGAAAGTCACGCCGAGCTGCTCCTGGATGTTCACCAGTTCGAACTGCGTGTGCTCGCGCAGCTTCCTGTCGAGTGCGCCGAGCGGTTCGTCGAGCAACAGCAGCTTGGGTCGCTTGATCAGCGACCGCGCCAGCGCCACGCGCTGTCGCTGCCCGCCGGATAGCTGGTGCGGCTTGCGCCTGGTGAACTGTGTCATCTTGACGATCTCGAGCATCTCGCCCACGCGCCGCCGGATCTCGTCGCGCGCGATCCCCTCCTGCTCGAGCCCGAACGCGACGTTCTTCTCCACCGTCATGTGGGGAAAGAGCGCGTAGGACTGGAACATCATGTTGACCGGACGTTCGTAGGGCGGAATCCCGGTCATGTCCTGGCCATCGATGAACACCGCGCCGGAGCTGGGCGTTTCGAAGCCGGCCAGCACGCGCAACAGCGTCGTCTTGCCGCAACCCGAGCCACCCAGCAGGCAAAAGATCTCGCCCTTGTAGATCTTGAGCGAGACATCATTGACCGCGACGAAATCGCCGAATTTCTTGGTGATGCGCTCGATGCGCACGTACGGCGTCGCCTGCGGATCGTTCCAGGGCTCGATCTTCTTCTCAGTCTTTGGCGAGCTGACCATAGAGATGGGCGTCGGGCCTCAGGCATTGGGCCTTAGGCCTGACACCTGCTGCCTGACGCCCGATGCCAGACGCGTTGCCTTTATTGTCCGGTCGTGAACCGGGTCCAGGTTCTCGTCAGCAGGCGCGTGTACTCCTGCGTTTCCGCGAGGTCCGGGAAAAGCTTGGCCTTGACTTCGTCTGGCGGGTAGATGCCCGGATCGGTCTTCACGGCGTCATCGACGAAGGGCAGCGAAGCCGCATTGCCGTTGGCATAGTTGACGTAATTCGTGATCGCCGCGGTGACTTCGGGTTTGATGATGTAGTTGATGAAGGCGTGCGCATTGTTCGGATGCGGGGCGTCCTTCGGAATCGCCATCATGTCGAACCAGATGATCGTGCCTTCCTTCGGCACGGAGTACTGCACCGAAACATTGTTCGCAGCTTCGCTCGCGCGGTCGCGCGCCTGGAGAATGTCACCGCTGTACCCGACCGCGACGCAGATGTCGCCGTTGGCAAGGTCATTGATGTACTGCGAGGAATGGATGTAACGGATGTACGGGCGAATCTGCAGCAGCTTGGCCTCGACCAGCGCCAGGTCGTCGGGAGACTGGCTGTTGGGATCCTTGCCCAGATACGCCAGCACGGTCGAGGTGATTTCCGACGGCGAGTCGAGTACCGCGATGCCGCATCCCTTGAGCTTCGAGGCATTCTCGGCTTCATAAACCAGCGACCAGCTGTCGACCGGTGCATTGGCGAGCGCCTTGCCCACCTTGTCGGGGTTGTAGCCGATTCCAGTGGTGCCCCACATGTACACCACACCGTATTCATTAGCCGGGTCGTGCAGGGCCGCGCGCTGCATCACTTCGGGGTCCATATTGACGAGGTTCGGCAGCTTCGGCTTGTCGAGTTTCTGGTAAACCCCTGCCTTGATCTGGCGCTCGAGGAACGAGGCCGATGGCACCACGATGTCGTAGCCCGAATTGCCGGCAAGGAGCTTGGTCTCCAGCGTCTCGTTGCCGTCGTACATGTCGTAGTTGACCTTGATCCCGGTCTCCTTCTCGAAGTTCGCGAGCGTGTCCTCGGCGATGTAGTCCGACCAGTTGTACACGTTGACGACCTGCTCTTCCGCGGCGGCGGGCGCGCCGGCCGCCTCTTCCCCTTCCTTGGCCTTCTCGCCCTGACCGCAGGCCGCCAGGGCCAGCGCGATGGCGACCCCCAGCAGACCCTGTCGCAATATGCTCGTCATGGTGGAGTCTCCTCGATTGAGAGCCCGGCTTGTTGTGGTTGAGCGTTTATAGCAGCACTAAACATTCAGCAGCAAATGCTCCCGCTCCCAGGAGCTGATCACCTGGGAGAAGGTCTCGTACTCGTTCTCCTTGACCGCCGCGTAGGCAGTGACGAAGCGTTCGCTCAACAGTTCCACCAGCGGCTTGCACGCCCGCAGCAGCTTGAGCGACTCATCGAGCGTGCGCGGCAGCGCAAAGGGCAGGTCGTGTGCGCTTCCGGTGATGGGCTCGGTGGGTTTGAGTCCCTCGATCATGCCGAGATAGCCGCACGCAAGCGACGCCGCAATGGCGAGATAGGAATTGGCATCCGCGCCGCCGACACGGTTCTCGACACGCCGCGCCTCGGGCTTCGACACCGGCACCCTGAGGCCCGCCGTGCGATTGTCGTATCCCCACTGGACGTTGATCGGCGCCGAGAGATAACGCGTGATGCGCCGATAGGAATTGACGTTGGGACAGAACAGCGACATCGCGGCCGGCAGGTATTTCTGCAAACCAGCGATATGCGAGAAGAACAGCTGGCTCGGCGTTCCGTCGGCGTTACTGAAGATGTTCTGCTTCGTCTTGCGGTCCACGATGCTCTGATGGATGTGCATCGCGCTGCCCGGCTCACGAGCCATGGGTTTCGCCATGAACGTCGCATACATCTTGTGGCGCAAGGCGGCTTCGCGCGCAGTGCGCTTGAACAGGAACGCCTGGTCGGCGAGATCCATTGCATCGCCGTGCAGCAGATTGATTTCCATCTGCGCGGCGCCGTCTTCGTGAATCAGCGTGTCGATCTCGATGTCCTGCGCCTCGCAGAACGCGTAGATGTCGTCGAACAGCGGGTCGAACTCGTTGACCGCCGCAATGCTGTAGGACTGCCGCCCGATTTCGGGACGTCCCGAACGGCCGACCGGCGGTTTCAACGGGTAGTCGGAATCCGTGTTGGGTTCGACCAGGAAAAATTCCAGCTCTGGCGCCACCACCGGCTGCCAGCCGCGTTCCGCGTAGAGATCGAGAACGTGCCGCAGCACGTAACGCGGCGCCATCGTCACCGGTGCGCCGTCGGAATAGAAACAGTCGTGGATCACCTGCGCAGTCGGTTCCGCCGCCCAGGGGACGACGCGCACCGTGCGTGGATCGGCCTTGAGGACGATGTCGATCTCGGATGGGTTGATCGCGCCTTCGGCTTCCGGGTACTCGCCCGTCACCGTCTGCAGGAAGATTCCTTCCGGCAGCCGCATGCCCTCTTCTTCCGCGAACTTTTCCGCGGGCATGATCTTGCCGCGCGCCACGCCCGCCATGTCGGGAATGATGGCCTCGACATCGGAGATGCCGTGGTCCTTGAAGAATTGCTGGATCTTGCTGGCCATATCTCTAACCGGCTTGCCGTTGCTGGGCGCATTCACGGCCCGCCGCACCGAATGCGGCGAACAGTGCGCGTGAAAACGAGTTACTCATCACCTGCCACTCCGGATGCCATTGCACTGCGACAGCGAAGCGCGGCGCATCCGTGACGCGAAATGCTTCGATCACCCCATCGGTCGCGCGAGCTTCGATGCTCAGGCCCGCGCCCAGCCTCTCGACCCCCTGAGAGTGCAGTGAATTGACCTCGATGCGCTCGCTGCCCGCCAGTGTGCGCAGCAGCCCGCCGGGTTCGAGGACCACGTCGTGGGCCGGCCCGTACTGCACTTCCAGCGGCTCGCTTTCGTCCTCGCGGTGGTCGTCGAAACCCTCCACCTCGTGCAGCTTCTGCCACAGCGTGCCGCCAAACGAGACGTTCATCTCCTGGAACCCGCGGCACACCGCCAGCACGGGCAGACCCGCCGCCACCGCAGCGGGAATCATCGGCAGCGTGGTTGCATCCCGGTGCGGATCGTGCAGCGTGCCCGGGTCGCTCGCCGGCCCGCTGTAATGATGCGGTTCGACGTTCGAGGGACTCCCCGTGAGCAGCAGTCCGTCAAAGCGATCGAGCACGGCGTCCAGCTCGAGCTTCTCTCCCAGCGCGGGAATCAGCACCGGGATGGCGCCCGCGGCTTCCGCAACAGCCACGATGTACTTCTCGCCGACCGCGTGAAACCAATGTTTGCCCAGCAGGCGACGGTCGGCCGGTATCCCGATGAAGGGCTTCGCTGCGCGCATGTTAATTATTTTAAACAACCCGCGAGAGCCGCAGGCCTGAAGACCGGGCGCATTAGACCACATCCCCTCGCGGCGCGGCTGTCTGGATTCACGCCGGGTTCAAAGATCCCAGAGATTCCAAGGCTTAGGCGCACCTACTGCGGTGCGGCAGGTTTGCTCGAATGCCGTACCGCCCGCTATCCTCGCGAAAGTCAAGCCGACTTTCTCATCACAGAATATTAAACACGTGACCTCCTCGAGCAGACATATCCACTCCTACTACGCCGCCACGGCTAACCCGGCGCCGTCCCACCCGGAGCTCAAGGGCGATGCCAGCTGCGACGTCTGTGTCGTTGGCGGCGGCATTGCGGGCTGCTCGAGTGCTTTGCACCTTGCCGAGCGCGGATACCGCGTCGTCCTGCTCGAGGACAAGCACATCGGTTGGGGCGCTTCCGGACGCAGCGGCGCGCAGGCCTTGCCCGGATTCGCCTGCAGCCAGGACAAGCTGGTCCAGCTGGTCGGCCGCGAGAATGCGCGCGCACTCTGGCATGTGAGCGTGGAGAGTCTCGCGCTCGCCCGCGATCTGATCCGTCGTCATCAGATCGCCTGCGACTGGATCGACGGGCAGATGCATGCCGCGATCAAACCCCGACACCGCGCCGAGCTCATCGAGTGGGCCGAGAAGCTCGAGCGCGATTACGCATACCGCTCGGTGCGGCTCATCGACGCGCCCGAGCTTGGTGAACTGCTCGCCACGCGCCGCTACATCGCGGGCCTCTACGACAGCAACAGCGGGCACCTGCATCCGCTCAATTACACATTGGGACTTGCGGCCGCAGCGCAGCGCGCAGGGGTCGAGCTCCACGAGAACACGCGCGCGCTCCGCTACGATACGGGCAGCCAGTTCACGGTGCACACGCCGCGCGGAGCCGTCCGTTGCCGCCAGCTGGTGCTTTGCGGCAACGTTTATCTCGATGGCATGGCACCGGAGCTCGCATCGAAGGTCATCGCCGTCGGCACCTACATCATCGCCACCGAGCCGCTCGGCGCCGACCGTGCGCGTGAGCTCATCCGGAACAACATGGCTGTCACCGATCTCAACTGGGTGCTCGATTACTTTCGCCTCTCCGCCGATCACCGTCTGCTGTTCGGCGGGCGGGTGAGCTACTCCGGCCTGGACCCGGCGAATACCGTTCGCGCGACGCGTGCACGCATGCTCGGTGTGTTCCCGCAACTCGAGGATGTACGCATCGAGTACACGTGGGGCGGCTACGTCGACATCACGCTGAATCGAGCGCCGCACTTCGGGCGCCTCGCTCCCAACGTGTTTTTCCTGCAGGGGTTCTCCGGTCACGGCATCGCGCTCACGGGCATCGCCGGCAAGCTGATCGCCGAGGCGGTCGCGGCAACTTCGGAGCGTTTTGACCTGTTCGCGCGCATCCCGCATCGCAATTTTCCAGGTGGTGCGCTGCTCCGCCGACCGGCGCTCGTCCTCGCCATGCTTTACTACCGCCTGCGCGACTTGCTCTAGGCACCTCTACCCATGCTCACTCCCGCCCTTCAGGTTTCGACGGTCGCCGAGGTCATCCAGCTGGCCGTCGCGCCTGTGTTCCTGCTGTCGGGCGTCGGCGTCATCCTCACGGTGCTGACTAATCGGCTCGCCCGCGTCGTTGAGCGCGCGCGC